>JAUWLY010000048.1 GCA_030613445.1 Candidatus Stahliibacteriota bacterium
CGTGATTTAAATCTCAATGCAAAGATATTTTCAAGATGTCTGAGGTAATAGGTGAAGGCTTTCTGTTCTTCGTGCACTTTAGGATTCAAAGTAGGGAGAAGAACGTCAGTCCGATGTTCTAAGTAATTAATCATATCTGCTGGTGTATCTAGGAACCTGCTAATATTCCAGAAATCCCGGAACGAAAGAATATGCACAGGCACTTTCATTTTACTGAGAGGTGGTACTAACTCAGCAGGATCATAAGGTTCCGAACTGTGATGTAAGATGACTAAACCATAAAGCCATGGGAATTTATCTATTTCAAACGTAACACGTCCTCGCGTTTCGTTTTCTACATACTGCATTTTATTCATTTTTATTGCTCTGACGGCACCAGAAATTTGACCCAAGGCTTTTCTTAGACGTTTGGCAGCCCATTCCAACGATTTATTTTTCTTGTCGTCTTTTGAAACACTAATTGCACGTGACTTGACTTCAATTATCAGTCCAACATCATCAAATAATACCAGAACATCAGTAATCTCTTCTTTCTTATCTTCTCTCGGAGAACGAAATACGAAATTTGATGAGAAAACACCTTCAACCATAGATTGAACAGCGTCCTCTGTTATGTCGCCGATATTAAGTTTGAACTGCATCTTAAGTTAGATCAGAACACCTTTTTACCTCATACAACTTTCATGCCACACCGTGACCTCTTCAACAATAGATTATAGTAAAGTAATCTATCCTGTCAACCTCTTGACACCCAGAATTCTATAGCTACAATACTCCGTGGGGGTAACGTGAATTGTCCGAAATGTAAAGCCGAATGCGTACCGTAAATCTCAGAGAACACCTGGTGCAAGTTCTACCTCTGTGAGAAGTGTCAACTGGTCTACACCGTGACGCACAAGTGCAAGTTGTGCGGGGGAGACCATATACAAGCGCACAGGCTGAAGGATGGTGAGAGGATTGAGGAAGGGTATTTTATTTCAGATTGCAGATAAGATAATTATAATATCAAAACCAAAATGCTATAGTTTCTTTCTTAAACAATGTATAAACCCACCGTATTACCTTTTTGTACGGATTGTAACAGGTTTGTTTTGTTGAACTAATAACAATATATTACACGCATGATGGAATCCAATTATACGGCCGTTTTATTAGGGGTTAGCTGTTAGGTTCTAATCAGACGAAGGAATAGTATTACGTAAGATGTTACAGACAACAAACAGGCAAAGTATTGAGGGTGCCGTTTGAAGTATCCAGCAAAATTTCGTAGGTTCATGATATTATCACATAGAGAATATATCGCTACCAGATCTTAAGTTGTTGTTCCACCTGTCGCATACTATCTAAATCGACGAGTTTTCTTGTATATTCATTAAATATATCAAGACGGTATACATAAATTGGTGTCTTAACAGACCATGTTGAACCAAGCAAACCTGATGGATAAAGTTTTACTTTTATACCATTGCTTTCATAAGCAAATTCTCCAGGTTCAAAGATTTTCTCTGGCGGAGCTTTCAATTTCCCCAAAACTGCTTGATACATCGAAGAATCAGGATTGTATTTCAGTAACCACGTTTCTGCTAGTCTTAGGTATTTGTATATGCTCGATAATGGATGAATAATAGAATAGTTGTATATTTTATCTCTATCTTGAACCGTATATATATATGGCTTTTTTTCATCAATTATTTCCACAACTTTTTGTAGCCAAATCTCGACAATATCATGCGAATTGGGTATTTTATTGCTGATAAGTAAAATACCCAAAATTGAAAACCCAGCATGTAAGTATTTATCATATTGTGGCTGACAATCAACACGAAAATCAAAAGTCCTCTTTATAGAATTCAAAAAGATATTGAAAACATCCTTTTCAATAAACACGAGAAGCCTATTTTTGCATTCCTCATTTTCTATAGTAGGAATATATTCAATAATCTTCAGACTGATCCAATAAACATGGTCCAGAATTCTGCTTATTTCAAGGTGTTTTTGCTTCGCTAGACCAGCAATTATACCTTCTCTTATACCATTGAACAAAGTTGTGATTACATGAAAACCAACAGAATTTTCCGCAATCATTATTTGAACAGCGTTATTGCATAATACAGCAAGTCCGTGTTCAGCTGTTGCTCCTGCAAATGGTTGTAAGTTTGATCTATTAAAAGTTCGATTACTATCCTCAAAATAGAATTTGATATATTCTGCTATTAAAGCTGATATTTTCTTAAGAACTCTGTCTCTCCCAATTTTTATTTTTTGAACATTGATTATTGAGTAATTTAGTACATAAGCAAGACCCCAATTTGCTTTTGTTGAAATATAGTCACCAACTACACCGTATTGTACAGTCATTTGAATGCTTATGTTCTGTAGCTTTTCGATTATTGACAGCATGGTTTCAGGAAATCCTGCATCAATTGATTTTTTGGCGATATCGATCAAGTGATCACATATACGTGATGGTGTTGTAGATGTTTCTTTCTCAACTTCTTTACTTAGTATTCTTTCCATTATATCAACAAAACCTGTTGCAATCGTGTTAATTCCCTGATTGGCATGAGCCGGCTTTATTATTAGAGAGGATTCTGAAATTCTATATAGACAATGAACAAGCGAGGCCATTATTCTATCATGAGATTCGCGTGATGTAATATTGTCTATTTCAATAATTCTTTCCTGTATATAGACTAGAAAAATATCATATTCTATGGAATAATCTTTCCTTAATACAATGTATTCATGAACTATGCCTATAACATTCTTCATAACCGATTCTACAATTTCAAATCGATTTTCATGAACAGCTATACGAGCAACATCGAATACTATCTCCATTTCATTTTTTAACCATTCTGTGATCAACGGTGATACCTCAAACTTCTCGTCCGTGTTTGACACATTCACCATTTTCAATCTTTCCCGTATTTCCTGCTCCGCTTTTTTAAACTTTTGTCTAGTTTGCACGTTTATTTTATTCACTATTTCTTTTACATGATTTCTTACATCAAGAAGGTAAAAACTTCGCCGTATAAGATTTAATAAAACTATAACCGCAATGATACCAAGTATAAAGCTGACTATTATTCTTAGAATATGTTGGGGTAAACCAAGTAATACCAGACTATATGAAAATGTGATTGCAAGATAAAGAATTGATGCCCTGAAGATTCTATCGTACTGTATTCGCTTAGCAAAATCGGAGGAGTATTTTCCAATAAGATTTTGCACTGGGAGAGTCAAGAATGCCAAGATTATTGCTAGAATCGTACCAATAAAAGAAAGGTTTGCTATTATAATTTTATCATAGTTACTTATCAGTGATGACGCAATATCTTCCATTAAAAATTTACGAAATTTTTAGGATCATTAAAAAAACTTTCCATTCTCTTTTGAGTCATTCTACAGGAAGAGTTCTTGAAATATGCACGTTTAATTGCTTTGACTAAGAACCGACCTCCCATTTTGTCATAATTTCTAAAGATATTAGGTGGAAAAAATGCAGGTTTACATGCAATTGAGTATGAACTACCTTGTGGTGCACATGAGTCACAATCAAAAGCCACACCGACTAATCCACCACTTGAAGGATGTTCTGTTAGAAACATTCTGGTTATTGGTCTCTTCTTGCACCACGTACACAGTCCTGGAATTTTAAGAAGCGATGCCCGCCTATATAATTCATTAAATCTGTGACGTTCGCTTGATGTAAACTTCAGCGGATCATTGTGAATATTCTTTCCAACAATAAACTCAACATAGCCTGGATCGTGAAAAAAAAGCCATTCCAATGTTTTTCCTATATATCTACCAAATGATAATTTGTAAGCCACCGCCACCTCCTCTACATACCATACAAATAATAGGCACATCTGACCTAATGCTATAAAATATTTTAGCCAAACATACCTTCTCTTATCAAACCATTTAATTGTATCAGGAATTGTGATATTGTCAAGTTTTGTTTAACTCATGCAGAATACTATAGTTTCCTTCTTAAACAATGTATAAACCCACCGTATTACTCTGTTTGTACGGATTGTAACAGGTTTGTTTGGCTGAACCAATAAAATATATTACCCTTCTTTTAGAATCCTGTTATACTGCTGTTTTATTAGGGGTTAGCTGTTGGGTTCTAATCAGACAAACGAATAGTATTATGTAGGATATGATAGACAATAAACAGGTAAAGTATTGAGGGTACCGTTTCAGTTAGTGAAAACTGTTATCAATTCCAACTAACATTGCCATTTTCATCTCTTGGATAATTATCATCAATTTCTGTAAATAGGGTAACGTCGACATCGCCTTTTCTTTTTAGAACCCTTGTCGCATGCAGCCACTTGTTTTCAACGCGTATCATTCGTAAATGTTGGACTGTAAAACCATTGCGGGCAACTATGAATATATTGAATCTTAGTTCTTTTTGATTACTTAAATCTAAGGGGTCAATCAGCATTCGTGCCGTATGAGGGTGAATATTACCCATTTGTATGATATCCCGCATTGACATTACCTGTTGAAGAGTCGAACCAGTTGTTATCTGAGATATCGTTGCTAAATCAACAATATCGATTTGAACATCATATACAGGATAATCTCCCCCATTATTGACCACCCATGTTCCGCTGTTGCCATCACCGCTAATACTACCAATATCCACATAACAGAAACTATTGCCTCCAGTTACGTGCGATAATATATATTCATCTTTCTCGATGATTTCTTCTTTTGCTTTCATTAGAGCGGCATTAGACTGGAACCAAAGCAACACCGCACCTACACCAGATGAAATAGCACCACCGATTACTAAAACATGACCGATTTGTATACTCATATTATCCTCCTCTGAATACACTATAGAATTTCTATTGTTTGTCAATCCAGTTTATCAAGCGATTAATCAACAAACAGGCAAAGTGTTGAGAGTACCGTTTCAGATTGTGCGGGTTATCTTGCCTTAACTACTTTTCTTTAAACAGAAACACTGTATCTCTCTTGTCAAATAATGTTAGAAGAGGTAGATTATATTCAGAAATAACTGAATCATCAATTTGTCCTCTGAAATTATAATAATTATAAAAAGTATCTGCGCCTACGATGCTATCGAAATGAAAAGCAGAACCGATATATACTTTACCTATAGAAGGTGCTTTTATATACAAAGCAGAAGGCAGGTAATGAACCAAATCACACCGTTCAATACTGTTTGGTTTCATTGTCATTAAATATAAGGTGTCTACGTATAAACAGACGTTATGTTCCGTTTGATTTTTGAAGGTAATATGTACTATGGGTAGCCTACATGAAATTGAGAGAATTATTACAATCCCAATAATAAGAATTAACCGATTAATTTTCAATCCCTTTTCTCATATCCCTTCCTCTATAAATATTATAAGAGTAATTTAGGTGTTGTCAAGACTCCTTCACCTCACCAGGATGTTGTAGTTTCCTTCTTAAACAATGTATAAACCCACCGTATTCCCTGTTTGTACGGATTGTAACGGATTTGTTTGGCTGAACCGATAATAAATATTACCTTCTTTGTGGAATCCTGTAATATCACTGTTTTATTAGGGGGCAGGTTATGGTTTCATCAGACAATGACTGGTTAGATTGTGTCCAACTCACCAGGATGTTATAGACAACAAACAGGCAATAAAATATTAAGGATACCGTTTGAGGTTACCAGCAAAATTTGACAGATGGCTTGGATTTGGGATTATTTCAGAAAATAGAGGGGTTTTCAGGGAACCTCTAAACTCCTTTACATTTGTGCTTCTTTTGTTAAATCATATTACTTACTTCATCTGTAGAGAACTGTTTAATCCTAATTTCTTTATACAGTCTCCTCTTTGCGAAAGTATCTGCTTCAACATCTCTCTATTTTTTGGATACGATTGCTTTAGAAATGCATTGTAATCCACCTGTGATATTTTCATTATTTCATCTATCTGCTTTAAACAATCTCGTTCGTATTTAATAGCAATAACTGTAACCTTCACATAATCACACCAATCATTGTCTAATAGTGCGGCTCGACCCAATGCCCCCTCTAGAATATTACATAAGCGACCCAAAGAGTCGCAACGAGCACCCTTTGCTATGAGAGTATCAGTATTTGTCTCAAGTGCTTTCTGAAATGATTTTGAATTCTCACACTTCAATTCTAATAGTCCTACATAAAAATCAATAAATTCGTTAGTAGCAATTATGTATTGGTCATGAGTATTTATCAGTCGTTGTTGCATTGGGTTCTTATCTTGCTTACAATTCAATAAACCGATGAAGCATAATATGATTATATAGGACAAAAAACTTGTTCTTTTCATCTCTCTCCTTTGGACTATGTAAGAATGTCTAAAAGTTGACATTCCAGTCTATTTTGTCTCCTCATTTATTATTTCAACATTTTTAAAATATTTCGTGGCATTTTCATTTAACAGATAGTATACGATTGCAATGCATATTATTATTCTAATCACTGATATAAATATGGATAGTATGAAGGCATCTGGTTGGAACGCAGATTTTAGAATCCCCCCGATAATTCCTACGAAACCCAATACTATAACTGCATATCTGACAAAATTAATCCCTTTCGACAATCCTCTACCCATAAGAAAAAACAAAGCACACCATATGAAATCGTAAATCAAGAGGAAAATCCAAGATGGCTTTATGCCGATTAGATGCAGTGTAAAAGGGATACGATAAACAGCATCTCTGCCACCAACCAACTTCCCGAGAGCATAATTCAATTCCAGCATTTATATACAAGCAAATTGATATTAGTTGCACTCCACTTGGTGGTTTTTTCTTCAATATCATTTCCCCTTTTCCTTCTACAATATGATTATTATATCTATTTGAATATATAAATCAACACAACAGTCCAATTCATCAGGATGTTATAGACAACAAACAGGTAATCTATTGAGGGTGCCGTTCGCTCAAACATGGTTGGGAGGATAACTCAATATTTATTTTTCATCAATTAATGCTTGTATCACTACATATGGTTCAGGTGTTCTATTGATTTCTGCGTTACCATTTTTAAATTTCCTAACAACATTGCCGTCGTGATCTCTCTCCTCAAGGATCACATTTTCTAGACGTGTAATTGAAGGATAACTACTTCGTAATTGTCCACTTATTTTATAGATATTTGATTCAATATGATCTACGTTGTAACTAAGGAATAGATCTTTACCATTTCCGTCTTGATCTTTAACAACCATTATGTTTTTCTTCATCTTTCCTCCTTCTAGCTTTAGTATATTTCGGCAAATAACAAAGTCAAGTCCAATGAAGTTCACCAGAATACTATAGTTTCCTTTTTAAACAATGTATAAACCTACCGTATTACATGTTTGTACGGATTGTAACAGGTTTGTTTTGTTGAACTAATAACAATATATTACACGCATGATGGAATCCAGTTATATCACCGTTTTAATAGGATTTTACTAAGTTATGGTTTCATCAGACAATGATTGGTTAGATTGTGTCCAACTCATCAGGATGTTATAGACAACAAACAGGCAAAATACTACGGGTGCCGTTTGAAATGGCGTGTATTATTTAATCTTAATAACCTTCTACTGAATCTTCCCATCCACGAATTCTACTTGTTTGAATGCTAGTCAGTCAGAAGTCTTTCTATCCTCTTTTCTTTCCCTTTATCGAATCCATACCAGGTCATGGCCACGTTTCCTTCACTGTCTATCACATAGTTCAACGGCACACCAGAAGCACCTGCTTTTTGGTATTGTTCAAATTGTACAGTCTGCGCTTCTTCCGAAGTAGTGTATATATTGGGATAGGTTATGTTATGCTCCTCAAGAAGTTTCCGTACGAATTGCTCATCATCACTTGTATTATACCCCACGACAATCAAACCCTGATCCTTGAATTTCTGATGCATTTCCTCAAGCCATGGTAGTTCTTCGCGGCACGGAGGACAACCAACACGCCAGAAATTAATGAGTACCACCTTCCCCTTACACTCTGACAAAGTAAAAGTACCCCCATCGAGTGTTTCAAACGAAAAATCAGGTGCAGGAGTACCTACCGGCAATAGCCTTGATTCCATTGAATGTTCTGCCAGTTCAGTCCACCCTTCAGGGGGTTCCCATTGGAATAGACTGTCCGGCATGTCAATATTCATAGTAATATTGCTCCACAATTCTTCTGTGATAATATCAGTTCGTACCCTGGTGATATCCTTTAATTTTCTTGGCAAGTGATCATCCTGCCCAAGCCAGTAATAACGACTACGCTGCTGATCAAGATAACTTACTTCAATGTAATTGCAGAGAACATCTCCGACCATTTCGTTTTCATTAACCATGACGGTATCGATGTTTTCATCAAATGCATTATGGCATTTATGAAAGATACTAGGCTGGAATACCATCATACCAGAGCCCGTCCGATTAACTACATGCCATATAGAATGAAATCCAGGTCGGGCATTAAGGCGTAAATATGAATTAGTTTTTGTTGCCTCATAGTAAAGACTATCGTCTGATGACCTGTACGGTCGATCCCTTGTCCAAAAGAACCAGAAATTCTCCCCATCACCAACCATTGTACCGTATAATTCATCCTTAAAATATGATTCAATGCGGGCATGATTTGGCTTTTTTAGCCAAACCTTATATTTACTTTCATGGAAATAATCGTCATATTTTAATGTGATATCTGTTTCATAGTACAAAGTTTGGGCATTGTGGAGTACCTTGATCATGTCACTGTATAGCCCATGTGTCCTTGGTGGTGGTGCTTCTGCCATAATTTCATCGAACAGATCACCTAGATAAATCGCATTCTTCTTTGTTAATATCAACTCGATCTTTGTTCCGGGTTTTATTCTTATTGGAATACACCAGCATATCGGTTTCTTCTTATGCAATATAGACTGGGTTACAAACCAGTAATTACCATCTTCGTACGTATTGTACCAGTTATCAACATCTTTGGCTTTGCGGTACAAGCATACCTCACTACCGGAAAGGAATTCAAATCCATCAGCCCATGTTCCCTCGATCACCGCATTGCGGAATTTTCGGCTCTTTTCGGGATCAGTAAGCGCATTCATTTGGGATGGATACCAGTGTGCTATATGCTCCAGAATGCGTTCACGATATCCTGGCATAGGATCATAGTCAAAAATCGCCCAAATGAATGCTGGTACATCAATATCAGGAATATCAAGGGTTATCGGGATGTGGCATTTCTTTTTGTTTTCAAATTCACTATACACTTGAGCCCTACTTACACCCACCCAGATAGCTATGTATATACATAATAGTAAAACACCTTTCTTGTACGGAATCATGTCAACCTCCACTCCATTATAAAAGCAAGGATATAATTGTCAAGACGTTCAACTCACCAGGATGTTATGGACAACGAACAGGAAAAATATTGAGGGTACCGTTTGAGGTTCTGATAACTATCTAATCTTAACTACTTTCCTTGTTATCTTCCCTTCAATCTCAATAAAATAAATTCCTGGTCTTATCTTGTCAGGCATTACTATTCTTCCTGTGATATCAAATACTTTGTAGGTGTTGCCTGTGGGGAGGAGTAATGGACCGCTAAATATCGTTGGAACAATGTTACGATTCTTTATAGATGTTACTTTCCCCTCCTCAACCCCTGTAGCTGGGTCAAGACTGATAACTATAAACCCACTTAGTGTTGAGGTTAAGTTGCAATATCCGGCTATATACACATTACTATCGGGTCCGAAAAATATTGATTTAGCTTCACCACACCCATCGCCCGGACCATCATAAGTATATACCCAGTTTCCATTGCCCATGTTAGATAGACTCACAGCGAGTAATTTATAACTGGAACTTGTTGTGTCTGTTAAATATCCACAAGCATAGATGTTGTGATCCAACCCGTAGTCAATATAATTAAACTCATCCATACCCATAACACCAATACCATCGTAACGGTAGATCCATAGATCATTACCATCAGTTGTCAGCCCAATGACAACTGCATCTTCTTGTGTACCAGCATATTCACCAAATCCGCAAGCATAAATATGACTGTCTAATCCATAAATAACAGCCAGCGCTTCATCCCAAGAATACCAATTTTGCGCTGTATAGATATATATCCAATTGGTATCGCCATTAGTAGATAGGCTCATAATGGTAAAATCAGAGTACGAATTTCTGCCGTCAATGGGATTGCCTGTCCAACCTGCCACATAAACATTATTATCAGCACCTACTATAATGGACTTCCCTCTTGCATCCCATCCTGGGGTACTATAACTGAAAATCCATTGTTCTACCCCACTGGTATCAAGACAGATTACAATAAGATCTGTTCCTGAACCAGAGGTTTCACTATATCCAGTAATATAAACTCGGTCATTACCATAGGTAATTGACTGTGCTACATCAAAATAATTGCCCGGACCATCAAATGTATATACCCATCGTTCCGTGCCTTGGGAAGTAAGACTTACAACAAGAAAATCAACATAGGGCGCACCACTGTGGCTAATATATCCAGATGCATATATATTTCCGTCCGATTCTAATGTCATTGCTGTTGCTCTTGATTCATAAATACTGTCGGGATTATTATAACGATATATCCACCTTTCGTCACCAGCATTTGTTAAACTGATAACTGCGAAATCCTTTACCAATCCTCCGGGCTCCCATGTGTGTCCTGCAGCATAAATATTTCCATCTACACCATATTCTATTGAACATAATCTGTCATCTCCATTTTCAGGACAATTATATCTGTATGTCCAGTTTGTGTCACCATCACACGTCAGACTCACCACAAGCATATCATCCATGGAATCAGGTATCCAACAGTACCCTGCAGCGTAAATGTTATTACTCGAGTCACAAGTCATTGCACCAGCCCTAGCACTGATACAATCAGCACCATCATAAATATAAATCCACCGTTCTATCTGCGCGAGTGATAAAGTAGAGAAGAGTACCCCTATTATAATATATTTCATCTCACCTTGACCACTTTCTGTGTGATTCGTCCATCAACCTCAATAAAATAAATTCCTGGTTTAATTTTATCTGGTAAAACGACTCGTCCTGTGATGTCAAAGACTCTGTAGTTTTTACCTTCGGGTAGTAACAAAGGTCCACTGAAGATGGTTGTCCATAAGCCGTTATTATTAGTATCAGTCCCTCTATCTTCATCTATCCCCAGTGTATCCGGTGCTGTTTTCAGCAAATAAACATCATCGCCCCCAGCTCCACATGAATTCGTAGAACCCACAATAATGTAACTACGATCCGACATTATCTGCATATCAAAAACTGCTTCATTAGAGTCCTTAGCATAGACGCCTGTCCAAACACTATCACCCCATTCATCCAATTTAATCAGGTAAATATTGCTTCCGTACGTTCCTCCATATGAATCTGTCCATCCTGCAATTGTATAGCAATTATCTGTTGTCTGTTTTACTGGGTATGCCCATTCAGTAAATTCGCCACCATAATTTCTTGTCCATATTGTATCGCCATTGTCATTAAACTTAACAAGAAGAAAATCGCCGTTAAAAGCCCCGAATGATTCTGTATAACCAGAAATTATATAGCTTGTATCATTAATCGGCTCAACATGCGATGCCAGATCAGACATAGATCCACCGTACAATCTTGTCCACAAGGAATCTCCTTGACTATCTGTCCTAATTACGTATGCACCAGCGTTACCAAATGAGCTAGAATAACCGGCGATAATGTAACCTCCATCATAAGTTTCACAAATAGAGTAAGCAATGTCAAATAGCGGTCCTCCATACGTTTTCTCCCAGATTCGATTTCCCAATGAATCAGTTTTAATAATGTACACATCGTTTCCTTGGCCAAATGATGATGACATGCCCGCAAGGGCAAATCCATTATCCAATGTTTTACAAATTGAGTAGCTGTAATCACCAACCGCACCACCATAAGTCCGTGTCCAAAGTGTATCACCCGATGTATCGGTTCTTACTAAGTACACATCAGCATTTCCCGAACCAAAAGAGTATGTATGCCCAGCAATCGCGTAGCCATGATCTGCTGTCTGTATAACAGACCAGCCAGTTTCATCATCAATACCACCGTAGGTTTTTTCCCACTCCATAATA
Source organism: Candidatus Stahliibacteriota bacterium (assembly GCA_030613445.1). Lineage (GTDB taxonomy): Bacteria > Hydrothermota > Tepidihabitantia > SM23-42 > SM23-42 > JAUVZL01. Next base: position 12,158 of record JAUWLY010000048.1, read on the forward strand.
CCATCAACATCCACTTTTATTAGATACATATCACTGCCACCAGCGCCAAATGAACGGGTCCATCCACCAATTATAAAACCACCATCAACTGTTTGTTGAATCGAATAACCCATGTCGTGTCCTGATCCACCATATGTCCTTGTCCATAGTGTATCAGGTGCCTGGGCATAGATGAGCGAGAAGTAGGAAGCAAGAAGTAGAAAGGAACAAATATGTATTAGTGTCTTGGTACAAATTGTCTTCAATCCACCTCCTCTACAACAATTATAAGATTAATTCAGGTGTTGTCAAGACTCGTTAGACTCATCAGAATGCCATAGTTTCTTTCTTAAACAATGTATAAACC
>JAUWLY010000275.1 GCA_030613445.1 Candidatus Stahliibacteriota bacterium
CCCGGTCGAAACTCAAGATCGATCATGTAGGCATACACATCGCGCTGGTAATTGAAAAGGCTATCTGTACCTGGATCGCGGGAATACAATGAGTCATTGTGCGTTTTATAGTTATACGTGAAGTAGAGGCTGGGAGTCCACTTATCAGAAAGCCTGAAATAAAGCGCTGGTTCAACGATCAATTCATACTTATCATTGCGGAATACACTTGCGGTATCTTGGCTGAAGAACTCAGATTGTCTTAAATCACAGATCCCGCCAATTCGGAACTTGCCGATGTCCTGCCATGCACGACCGTAAAAGTACCGGTGTAGACCTTTTTCCTGAAAATAAGGGGTTGGACCAAGCTCGACCTCATTGGATTGAAGACGATAGCAATTTGACACATCAGCCTGCAGTGTAAGGTGACCGGTTCTCCAGTATTTATTGAATCGGGTAACGAATTTTATTGGATGCTGCCAATAAGTGATTTTATCAGGACTTGCCGGGACATTCTGCAAAGAGAAATTATGGTCAAAATCTTCAGCGATCACAAAGAATTCAAGGTAATTAAGATAGTCCTTGCCAATAAAAAAACCGATGCCTAATTCATCCTCACCTTTATAATAGTGTGTTGTTATAGTAAAAAGAAATCTTAGGTTATCACGAATTTGAAAATACGGTTCAAATCTATGATCGCTGATATGATTATCATAATAACCGAAATATTGATTTCGGTACCTTAACCCCATTAGTTTTGAAAGCGATACTTCGAATTTTGTATTGAGATCTATATACCAGTTGCGCAAATCAAGACACCCCTGGGATGCACGCATAGCACCCGGTACTGAATCAAAATACATTTCCCAATCCATGAAATAGTGGGCAAGCTGTTTATCGAGCAAATCTTGGCCATTGGAATCCTCGGGCACGATGAACATCAGCGGCAAGAGGAAAATCATGCTTTTTCTCCACCCCTAAGATATATATTTCCGTAAACCTCTTCTTGTTCAACACGCGCATAACCCATTTTAACTATTTCAAGCATGCCAAAAAAATAGGCCACCGCAACCGTAATATCCTTTTTCTTCTGCAGAAAATCCAGGAAATTTATCCTCTCTCCTTTACCAAGGAGAGTTCTTATTTCATCGATGATAACCTGAATGGGGATTTCCTGCCGTTCATAAATAACACTTTCTTCCTCCTGCGGCTTGAGATGACGGAAAGCCAAGACCAGACTTGTGATATCCGCCTCTTCAAGGGGTGGCTCTTCCCTACTGATCCTTGGGTACTGCCGACTTGTTTCTTCTTCCATCAAGCCAAAAGCCTTTGCCAGTTCCCGGTATTTTTTGTATTCCTCTACGATTTGTATGAGCGTAATCGGCCGTACCTCTTCCTCATCTGCCGGTGTGCGTGGTAGTAATAAACGGACCTTTAATCTTATCAGAATAGCCGCCATCAATAGGAAGTCTGCAGCATCCTCGAGATCATCCCGCTCGATCTTCCTTATATAATCAAGATATTCCTCAGCGATCTGAGCAATGGGTATCTCGAAAATACCCACCTCTTTCTTGCGTACCAAATAGACAAGGAGGTCGATCGGACCGCAGTAAATCCCTATATCAATCTTCATAACCCCTCCGGGGTTATGTGAGTATCGGAGTAACGGAGTAACGGGGTATCGGAGAACAGAATTATGTGACGGTGTATCAGAGTATCGGGGTAATGGCGTAACAGAGAATACACTCTGTTGAAAAAACTGGATTGCCCGATCGAGTCGGGCAATGACATTGTGGTATTAGAGAAGCATGAGAGCGTAGGGCGTAGAGCGACTAGCAAGAACCAAATCCCAAGAACCAAGCTCCAAGAGCGTAGGGCGAAAAGAGTAGGACGTCCGGCTGTAGTTGTCTGATTTATCAGACAATGCCCGATGAATCGGGCGACTACAAGAGCGTAGAATTTACCCGGTGGTTCGCAAAAACAGTAAGGTGTGCAAACGTACTGGTCTTTCATTTATCAGAGTCTATTCAGTATTATTCAGGTGTCAAGACGGGAAACACGCCTTTGCATGCAAAGCTGAAGACACGCTTCGCTGCAGACACGTTTGTCTATGACAAACTGGAGACATGCCCGTTTAAACGGGCTGAAGGCATCTCACATTTGTTCGATACACTGAAATCTGCAGCTCAATCGGAGATTAAGGCATATTTCGTGCACGCTTCGTTGAAGACATGTCGCTTTGCTCCTGAATCAGCCTGATAAATCAGGCGACTACAATTTCCTCAATTACCTAATAACTTAATTACTCAATAACTGGTTTGTCCAATAACTTAGTAACTTAATAACTGCTTTATATTTTCGCCTTTACAGTATAGACCATGATTTCTGCTTCTTTGCCTTTTACTTTTACTTTACCTAGTTCTTTGAACTCTAAGTATTCGGTCGGATCAGTCATGGCCAGGGCATAGGTATCCGGACCCATCACAATACTGCAGTCAAATTGTTTGGTAATGCCTTCGAACCTTGAAGCAAGATTAACCGGATCGCCAATAACCGTGTACTCCATACGCATTGGTGAACCGAAATTACCGCTTATCACATCTCCAGAATTAATACCAATGCCTATCTTAAAACCAAGGTTCTTAGCCTTTTGCACCATTTCAACCGCGGCAAAACAGGCATTTAACGCATGATTCCTTAACTGTACTGGTGAACCGAATACGGCCATAACACAATCGCCAATGAATTTATCAACACTTCCTTGATAAGCAAAGATAGACTGGACCATTTTGTCCAAAAAAGCATTCAAATGATGACCTACATCCTCTGGTCTGGTTTTTTCTGCATAAGGTGTGAAATTGCGGATATCTGCAAAGAGGATCGTACAATTAGCCTTTTCACCACCAAGTTTGGGTGGATCATTGACCAATTTCTCCACGAGGTCGGCTGAATAGTACCGAGAAAAAATCGCCTTTATCTTTCTTTTTTCGCGCTCTTCAAATTGGTAGCGGTACATCAAGCTAAAAACAATAGTGAGAATCATGGCGTAGGATGGTCGCACAACACCGAATTCACGACCAGACCCAAAAAGGACAAAAGAACCAACTATGAGTAATGTATAAAGAACTATGCATAATAAGATATAGATACGCGCCGATTTATAAAGGAAAACCAGGCTGGTAATCAGACATAATATTATACTTGCAATCAATATATAAATGAATGAGATTTCATGTAGTTTCAGGTTGTTGATAAAGTTATTTACTAAGTTGGCTTGGATAAGTACTCCAGGAAAATGCCTTTCAAAAGGTATTGCATGATAGTCAAATAAACCAGGTGCAGTACCACCGATTAATACGACCTTGTCCAAAAAATATTCCTTGGGGACTCTCTTTAGATAAACATCTGAAAAAGATATTTTCCTGAATGAACTTTCACTAAAGAAACGTATGAGGAACCTATTATGCCGTGGTGCGGTATTGATCATATCACTGATTTCTGCCGCAAATGTCTTCTTCCCAAATAAAGAATAAAACCCTCTTCTCACAACCCCGTCTTTATCGGCAAATACGTATCCGTAGCCAGTACGATTGTATTTGGTGAATATCGGCTCAATCTCTAAATCAGAGATCAAAACGACTTTACCGTTTCGTTTCAGGGCATTTTCGATCAACGTATCAAAACTCGGCTTGTCGAAAAACTGACGAACTTGAATCGGCAGGGTATCTGGTTCAGCGAATAAAATATCTATCCCCACTGCCCTGGCATCATCAAGATAATCAATAACCTCAGCAAAATACACCCTTGGCCAGTTTTGATATCTGCCTAATTTCCCCAGGCTCTTTGCGTCGATATCAATAATGACAATGTCCTCTACCCTTTGTTCAGGCACATACCACTGATATTTGAGGTCATATACTTTCCTTTCAAAAGGCAGCCACAATGGAGTGAATAAAGAAAGTAAATATACCACAATGACCGCCAAACAAGCGACGAGTATTGCGGGCATGATTTTGTTTTTCAATTTCAGTACTGAAGGATATTGTTAGTCTGTATCTCTTTTATGAAAACTGAAACCAGTTCAGTATCAAATTGGGTGCCGCTATTATCGGTTAGTTCACGCATGGCGATTTTAATACTCTTGCGTTTGCGATAAGGTCGATCAGTCGTCATCGCATCGAAAGAATCAGCAACACAGATAATGCGTGCAAACAAAGGTATCTCTGTACCGCGTAAGCCCTTTGGATAACCATTGCCATCATATCGC
>JAUWLY010000154.1 GCA_030613445.1 Candidatus Stahliibacteriota bacterium
TATCGTACTTATTAGCACGTGTACGCGTGTCAATCGCTCTTCTGCACCGGAGTTCATGATGTCAGAGATCAAACCAGCCCTATTCCAAAAGGGTATGTGGCTGAGAGCCGCCTCAATGGCTTCACCTGATTCTATCCCCAAAATCATGCAAATCGCCAAGCAATACCAAATAACTGACATATATGCACAGGTTGTCGTTGGTGGCTACGCTTATTACCCCTCGAGCATAATACCGCGCAGCCAGTACTTGGCAAAAATATCCGGACCAGTTTATGATCCGTTCGATTCGCTCATCCAAGCTGCACACCAATGTTCGATCCGTGTCCATGCGTGGGTAAATACATTACTCATCTGGTCGCTTAAAGAACCGCCTGATTCGACACGCCACATTTACCATACGCATCCTGAATGGTTCATAAAAGATGTACAGAATAAGAGCATGCACAAGTATTCCAGAGAAGAATGGTTTGATGCGGGGCTTGAAGGCTTGTATTTAAACCCGGTAAATCCTGAAGTGCAAAAGTATCTTGCAGACATCACTACTGAAATACTCAGCAAGTATCCGGTTCTTGGTATTCACCTGGACTTTATCAGGTATCCTGGAGTATCATGGGGATTACCAGAAAACGATACCACGGCAATATTCGCTGCTCTTGATGCCTATACTATACGCTGGTTCAATCTTCTCAAGTATCCTCAGAGCTCGTTCATCACCAGGTGGATGTGCTGGCATTACTGGAAATATGCCAGGCAAAAGGAAAAACACATCCACGATGTTGTTCAAGCTATCCGCCGAGTCGTTGACCAGGATACAATAAATCCCAAGCGATTACTTAGTGCAGCGATATTTCCAAATCCAGGTTTGGCGCGTTATCGGTTTGGACAAAACTGGATGGACTGGAGTGAAACCATTGACTATCCAGTTGCCATGTCCTATACTGACGATGCGCTTTTTTTCTCAGACCTGATGCATTATACAATAAGCCAAAGAAACGATGCGATATTCGGTATTGGATTCATCTGGCCTGACATGGAAACGGCTGCACATGCGGAAATCGATAATGTAACAAAGAACAATGGAGCAGGTATCTGCTATTTTGATTTCACGAGTTTAGATACTATGGTCGACTTTGCAAGACTCCATGGAAAAACGGCAACTGACGAGTATCCCCTAATTGCCGAGAAAGAAAAATTCGAGCAAATCACTGATGTTTTCCTTGATCTACCAAAAGCTGAAATCGTGACTTTTGGTAAGCCTCTTCTTGAAGCTGGAGAGCATCTTAAGTTTGCAGAATTCTTACTCTCCTTATCCCTGAATCAGAAACAAGACTTAAAAAAGATGGATTTAACGCGTCATAGACTGATAGAGTACATTCACGATGATGTTGCTGCCTTCAGGTACCTTGATTCACAGGTCTTCCCTATCTCAGACACTCTGATTCAACCACCAAGTAAAGAAGTGTTTTATGAGTTTTTTACGTGGGGTGAAGAAGACACCGCGACGATAAAAAAACAAGCTGAGAACATAAAGGAACTAACGCAATGTATGACTGTCTACCCCGATGTTCTCAGTGATATCGCCCGCGCAGCCTTTCAATCAGCTATAAATAAAAAGGAAATCTGGACCGTGCGCCGAGGTGTTTATGCGCTGGAAGTGAAAAAGATTCATAACGCTGGCAAGAAAGTGGCACGTGCCGATATCACGCAAGAAAACCTACCCATCTATCTGAGCTGGACAATAAAGGAAAAAATTCACTCATTGATAGATTAGTGCCCAAAGGAAAAGCGAACCCTTGACATTAACCATATTTCCTATAAAATAACAAGACGCAATCGTGTAGAAAGGAATTAAATAGTAACAAAACCAAAGGAGGTGGAATTATGCAAACAATAGTAAAATCTACGATGATATGTGTCCTGATTGCGGTTCTTACTGGTTGGGGTGGTGCTGCCAGCATTGAGGACTATGACCAACCAATGCAGACTCCAATAAAGGACATGACATTGAGAGCTGGTTCTCAACAACCTGCTGGTCCAGTGATATATCTGTATCCCATGCGTCAATTGCTGCTTGATACTTTTGAAAGGGGCACTATTGCGCCTTGGGCAACTTCTGGATCAACCAGCTGGGGTATGAGAGACACAACAGACACCTATGGTCCTCAAGCGCCTGCTGTATCTGGGTACAGATATGCAGGACATCCATCAACAGACCTACCAGAGTACCCGTCATCTGGCGTAAATCCGGGTTTGATTTGCTTCTTGACCTCTCCTACCATTGACTTATCAGGTATTACAGAACTCTATCTTTCATTCAACTACTGGGGAGATTTTGAAGGTGCTGCAACCAATTTTGACGGCGGCATTATAGAAATATCAGCAAACAATGGTGCAACATGGGTACAGGTCGATTCGCAAGCAACAGGTCACCTCGATCCTACGTATGATGCACAGCTTGCAGGTACAGGCACGTTAGGCACTGCCTGGGCATACTGTTATGACACGGATCCTGACTGGGTAAACGTTAGCTCTCAAGATCTTATCGCTTTGGGCTATGTTTCCACTGGTGATCTAATCCGCGTCCGCTATACATTTGCATCTGACGCTCTTTCAGGAGGACAAGGATGGTTCATCGATGATGTGCGTATTGCCGAAACTCCGCCACAGGATCTGCAGCCGCCCGTTATTACTCACACTCCGCTTCCAGATACTGTTGATACGCTCAATAATTATACTGTGTCAGCGGACATCATTGATGAAGGAACCGGAGTCAATCCTGACTCAGTCTATCTCCACTATGAGATTGAAAATGGTCCGATAGTCGATATCGATATGGTGAATACTGGTGGCGACACCTATGAAGCAGATATTCCTTCGCAAAATTGGCATACTGATATATTTTACAGCATTCATGCTGCCGATATAGCGGGTAATTGGGCAAACACAGCGCTCTATAATTTCGAAGTAACGAATGCAAGGCTCATTACTTATGACGATGGACAACCATACTGGATACCTGGTGACCTTCCACCTGGTAATGGACTATACGTACAATTTTCATTCAGTGATGTTGGAATAGACAGCGGACTTGTGCACAAGGTAATCTACTACTTTGACGGACCAGGCCCATTCGATCTTGAAATCTATCGAGGAACCGGAGGAAACCCAGGCCCACTCCTTGGTGCGCTCCCTAACTTAACCTCACCTGGTTATGAGTGGGTAAGTGTAGATTGTGATACCCTTAATATTCGAACAACTGGCGATGTGGTTGCTGGCTTTATTTGTGGTGCCAGTGGCGGCGATACGACACGCGTCTTAATGGACCCCACGCAAGAATACCCACAACGCATGTGGGGGTGGATAGCCGGCGCTTGGCAGGAAACTCCATATGCTGGCGGCGATTACATGATCAGGATGAAAGTCATTCCAATAGAACCACCTGGTATTGAAGATAGACCGACAGACCAGGCATTTACCCTTACCCAGATTTCACCTAATCCAATGCGGGAACGTGCTACAATTGAATTTCAGCTCTTCAATAGCCAAAAGGTAAAGTTGAATATCTATGATGTATCAGGGAAGCTAATTAGAGTACTCCTGGACGATGTAAAAGAAAAAGGAACTCATAGCCTTTATTGGAATGGCTGTGATACACGGGGTAATAATGTCGCTTGCGGTGTTTACTTTGTGAAACTCGAAACTGATGATTGCGTAATGACAAAGAAATTGCTCTTGATAAAATAATAGGCGCTAATCCTTAAAGGGGGTGAGTTTTACTCACCCCCTTTTTTATTTCATACACTTCTTTGTCATAATCCTCTGCTTTCCACCTTGACATTGCCCATTAGAATAACTACAATGGCTCATGAAAATAGTTAGATCATTCAAAAAACACAAGGCAATCGCTCACCTGACAGGAGCGGCAATTATCGCATGCCTCTCATTCGCTTATGCGGACGAATATCAGGGTACAGGAAATATAGTACCACCAGTTGCCAAAATAGTTCCGAAGATCGATACGATCCACGACGATATACTTGTGGATAATTATTTCTGGCTCAGACAGAGAAATGAACCAGAGGTTCTTGAGTACCTCAAGGCAGAAAATACATACACCACGGCAAAAATGAAACACACCGAAGATTTTCAACAGAAGTTGTATGAAGAAATGGTCAGCCGAATCAAAGAGACTGATTTATCCGTACCTGAGAAAGTTGATGATTACTACTATTACAAGCGCACAGAACAAGGCAAGCAATATCCCATTCACTGCCGCAAGAAGGGTAGCCTAGATGCCAAAGAGGAGATCTTATTAGACCAGAATGTTCTTGCCAAACAATATGCTTACTTTGAAATTGGAGCTCTCAAAATCAGTCCAGATCATAGACTACTTGCTTACTCAATCGATACTTTGGGTTCAGAACGGTTCACCCTGTTCATTAAAAACCTTGAAACCAATAGACTGTATAGCGAACACATATCCAATATCAGTTACTCGGTTGCCTGGGCTGACAATAATACTATATTCTACACAATAGTTGATCATGCAAAACGACCATATATGCTTTATCGACACACACTCAATAGCGACCCAGTCAATGATGTACTGATCTACCATGAACCTGATGATCTGTTCTGGCTGGATGTGTCACGTTCTAAAAGCGGTAAATATCTATTCATGGACATTGGCAGCCATACAACAACTGAAGTCTATTACTTGAACACCTCAACACCAGAGAATAGCTTTAGCCTCTTTTACGCCAGGAAGCAAGATATCGAATACTATGTTAAACACCACGAGGAGAACTTCCTCATATTAACAAATGAAAACGCCAAAAATTTCAAACTTATCCAAGTACCTAAGATCGCTACTGCTAAATCAAACTCTATTGAGATAATCCCGCATCGCGCTTCGGTCAAAATTGAAGGATTTGACGTTTTCAAAGATTTCATCGTTTTGTCAGAAAGAAAAAACGGTCTGGAGCAAATAAGTATCATAAATGTCACGGATAATATGAGTCACTATGTTAACTTTCCCGAACCAACCTATACATTCTGGTTCGGCAAGAACAAAGATTATGCCTCTGAATTGTTACGCTTTACATACATGTCCCTGGTTACGCCAAAATCAGTATTCGATTACAATATGCTAACCAGAGAACGAAACCTGAAAAAACAATACGAAGTCCTCGGCGGATACGACCCAGATACATACGAATCACAACGTATCTTGGCGCTGGCTCCAGACAGCACATGGGTACCGATATCCCTGGTCTATAAAAAAGGCATGGTCATGGACAATAGAAATTCATTGTTCCTGACTGGCTATGGTGCATACGGCGGCAGTTTTGACCCGTATTTTTCCTCTAATCGCTTGAGTCTTCTGAATCGCGGTTTTATCTACGCTATTGCGCATATCCGAGGTGGCGGTGAAATGGGTAAATATTGGCACGAACAGGGTAAAATGCTCAACAAAATAAATACCTTCACTGATTTTATTGCTTGTGCAGAATACCTGATAGAACAAGGTTATACATCCAAAGAAAAACTGGTTATCTCAGGAGGGAGTGCTGGTGGTCTGCTCATTGGCGCGGTTGCGAACATGAAACCAGACCTCTTTAAAATAGTCGTCGCTGACGTGCCGTTTGTCGACTTAATAAATACCATGTTTGACCCATCACTTCCCCTAACCGTACTTGAATATGAAGAATGGGGTAATCCAAAAAATGAAGAATACTACCGCTACATGCGGTCGTACTCACCGTATGATAACGTCACTGCACAGGACTATCCCCATATCTTAATAACTGCAGGGTTGAATGACACGAGAGTTATGTATTGGGAAGCGGCGAAATGGACGGCAAAACTAAGAGCGTTGAAAACTGATGAGAATTTGCTGTTATTAAGAACGAATATGGGCACTGGGCACCTCGGTGCATCAGGGCGCTATGACTATCTCAAAGACATCGCCTTTGAATATGCTTTTATTTTGGATGTGCTTGGCCTAAAAGATTAAAGGAGAGGTAACATAGTAACCTCTCCTCAATCATGAAATAAGAAAATCCGTTATATCTTCTTACCTTTACTCACCTACTTTGAAAATGCTAAATAGCCAGGTATAATGATATTCACGAAAGGTACAATCATCAATATGCCAATCCAATTGGGCTTACCGCGTGCTCCAGCGATCGCCATCCAGACTATAATACCAATTATCCAATTCACGATCGGAATGAGCATCAGTATAAACCACCACAATGGTTTCTTAGCGATCATGAGCATTAGAAAAACGTTGAGTATAGGGATCCATGCAAACCAACCATTTTCCGTATTGGTCTTCTTGGCGATTTTCATCAAGCAGATGGCAAAATAGATATAGCCTACAACGATAATAATGAAGTAGATAATACCAATAGCCGCTGCCGCAGCTGGTTCCATTTGCTGGTAACTACCTTCCATCCTTTTCACCCCCTTTCACGAGATCAGTGATTCTGTATTTATATGCTTGTACTCAAATGACTGTTTAATTATACAACGAAATAATTAAATGTCAACAAAATAATTTGAATACCGCTGATAAATCTTCAGGGATATTCTCTGCCTCTGCTGGAAGTTCTGATTTATTAAATTCACAAACAAAAAAGGCGGCAGCCGGATTTGCACCGGCGAATAGCGATTTTGCAGACCGCCGCCTTAGCTACTTGGCTATACCGCCCACAAAACAGATACTAGATGCTAGGTATTAAATACTAACACGTTATTTGTCCACTAGTATCTAGCATCCAGAATCTAGAATCCGTCTTTAAAGCGGAAGACGAGATTCGAACTCGCGACGTTCACCTTGGCAAGGTGACGCTCTACCACTGAGCTACTCCCGCGGATCTAAGAAAATTAGATATC
>JAUWLY010000260.1 GCA_030613445.1 Candidatus Stahliibacteriota bacterium
AATTGCCACTGGTGGTAATATGGTTGCTGTGACATATATGGTTCCGCGAACTGCTCAGCAAGACTCTGCCACGTTTCATGACGTCTGGATCAACTGGTCATACGATAATGGCAGAACCTGGGATATCCCTGAAAATCTAACCTCATGGAGCACACTTAGATCTCAAATCCCCCAGCTTGCCAAAAGACTTGATATAGTTCGCGAACGCGCTTACATTCTATATGCAAGCATCCGAATACCATCAGAAGATATGGATTTTGTGTGGGCGTATAGCAGTGGAGCGGCTCCTACTGCCTACATTAATTTTCTCCATGCATCTGTTGGCATTGAGGAAAATAGTAATAAAAACCCAAAGACAGCTTCATTCAATCTTTTCCCAAATCCTGCAACAGATCACGCATACATCTCATTTACACTTCCTGTTTCTGGTAATGTATCGCTTAAGCTTTTCAGTGCTGATGGTCGCTTGGTGAAAACAATTGAAGATGGTTACAGGTCAGCTGGGATCCATACTGCAGATCTAAAAACAAATGAACTGACGAGTGGCACTTATTTCTTGATCCTTGACACTCAAGAAAATAAAATGTCTCGTTCAATTGTTGTGGTTCATTAAGTATAAAATTTTTGTAGATTAACTCTATACTTTTTGTCGAATATCGGTTTGGATTTGTTTTTCTAGACTTTTAAGTAAAGCCATCAAATCGGCGATTTGTGGTAAATGATCAGGTAGCTCATTGAGCATGTTTTGCAGGGCTTTTTTGGACAGATCAATGCCCTTTTTGATTACCTGAAGCGTTCCTTTCTCTTCCACTTCCTGAACTTCGTCATCAAAAAAATCATCAATAAAACCTGATACTAATCTACCTGATTTTGCGGCAATCAAAGTATGATACCAAATAAGGTCAGTAAAATCTTCCTTAATAGAATCAGGTATGTCAGATGTCTGTAATTCTTTTATAAAACTGCTCGCTTCCTTAAAATACTCATGTGCAATGCAGTAGATAGTATACTCTTCCGGATCAACCTCAGGTACTTCTTCACGAGGTGAAGCATCTATTTCGATACCCTGTTTCTTTGCCATGTCTTCGATCATGCTCTTGGTTTTAGCAAAAATATTATGCAAATCTTTCAGGAAAACCTCAGGGTCATCAGGGTTCTCACCTTTCAAATAGTGTTGCAGCACACGTTCCGCGTTATCTTTATAGACCCGACAATTATCTTTTTCATCACAGCGTTCGCAACGATAATCGCAATAATTATAAGGGGAAGGTTTGAATTTCTTATCTGGCATTGGTAAATATATTCATTATCATCTGGGAGTCAATATGATTGAGTAATTGAGTGCTATTTTGATATTGGAAAATCCGGATATTCTTTTTTCAGAAAATCATAGGTTTTCTGCGCCATAGCTGGGTTATCTAGCTTATTCTTAAAAAGAAGGTAAACACGGTATAGTGCCTTTGCCCTTACTTGACCGTGAGGAAAGAATTTCACATATACACCAAAGGTCTCCACTGCATCTTTGTATTTCGCACTGCTTTCTAAAACTGCAGCAAGGTTATACAGGTTCTTCTCAGTAATCTTCTGCAAAATGCTTTTTTCACGTAACTCCTCATAAACAGATAAGACAACATCTGATGCTGCTGATATTTGGACGACATCGAGTGCTTTATTGTACATGAGCATTGCATCATCGTGATGACCTTTCTCATAATAGATACGGGCGAGAATCAAGGGCGCATCAAAATTCTGGGGTTCTTCATCTAAAACTGCCAAGAGCAAGGGCATGGCACCTGCTGTATCATTGATATCCATTTTCCTGTACACTTCTTTCATCTGAGAAGACATTTTTAATTTCTCAAAGCTATCTTCAACCATGGGCGCTACGTATTTTTTTTCAATACCGAGAAATTTCATACCCATGCCGACTGCAGCCCCGAAGATGAATCCACCGATATGTGCATAATAAGCAGTGCCAACCCCAACACTCCACCTGGCACTTACTATCTGCATTAGGAACCAGATCGGCAGGGCAATGCCAGCATAGATAGCAAAGGAGCCAAAGATCGGTGGCACGAATATCAGCCAGAAGAAATAGGCGAACCTGATCTTGGTTTTGTAGTGCCGTATCATGAACGCACCCATGATGCCGGCAATTGCACCGGACGCACCGACCAAAGGTGTATTGCTCGCAGAGTAAACCGCAGTATGCAGCAGACACGCGATAACTCCAGAAACTAAGTACAGACCAAGAAATACTTTCCACGACCACGTATCTTCGATATTGCAGCCGACTAACCATAAAAACAGCATATTGAAGAGAAGGTGGAAAAAATTAGCATGAACGAACATGTGCGTGAAGAGTTTGAAAAAGCCAAAATGTTTGGGCGTGAAGCCCAATTTATTGAATATAACATTATTGAATTTTGCCTTGTATTCATCATACATTTTATGCCAAACAGCATAATCATCTTCTTCCCAGCGTATGTTTTCATTTTCCAAAAACAATTCGTGCTGTTCATCAATCGTTATATTGTTCATCGCATTCGGGTCCTGCTCCAGAATATCAAAATAGTACCTAATTTCGATTTCCTCCATCTCTTGATGGATTCTGAAAAGCTCCTGCTCCTGGCTGCTTATTATACTGCTTGTTATTATGAAAATAATGGCATTTAACGCAATCAACCCGATGGTGAAGTATGGTAGTCGTCTTACGCCTTCTTCACTGCCAATGGGGATGAGAAAAAACATTGATTATAGTATATTTTGAATATACGTGAAGTCAACTAAGATATTGACTTCTCTTTTTTTCTACGCTATAATAAATTGTTGTTATTGATTGTTAAAATATCCTGAAAATTATTTTGGGTATTCTGGTTTGCCCGAGGCGGATTTAGGTATTTAATATATATGGGGTCGTAGTTCAGATTGGTTAGAACGCCTGCCTGTCACGCAGGAGGTCGCGAGTTCAACTCTCGTCGGCCCCGCTTTATTCATGGAACAACTCTTGTCGGCTCCCTTTTTATGTAGGTAGTTTTTTTCATCCAAAACCTCATTTTGTCATTTTGTCAATTAACAAAATGACAAAATGATAGCTGAGAGCATTAGAGGAAAGTCTGTGGAAAATAAAATCAGCGAAATCTATTTTACTTGAGGATAACGCATTTGTTGATAATCTCTCGACCGCTGATTGAAGTCTTCAGAATATATATACCTGATGGTAGATGTGAAACATCTATCTCCATTTTATGCAATCCAGGATTAAATATATCTGTTTTGCTCTTGTATACGCAACATCCCATTACATCGTACAAGCTAACTTGGAGTTTCCGTTTACCCGCACCGTGTATATTAAGTACAATACGATCTTTTATCGGGTTGGAAAGGAGTGTTACTAAAGCGACCTGTGATGACGATTTTTCCTCCTCTACACCTGGACCTAGATAACTCCATTTAAGCGCGTCAAACGCAATACGTTGACCTTGAGTACCAGTGGCATCTCCAAGATACACATAACCATAACCCGGCGAGAAAACATACATACCGAGTAAAACCCACTCATTTGAGTAATCTGATTGATCTATGATAACACTAGTCGTCCCGGCAGCAAAATAAATGTGATAGCGGGCAGCCGTAGCTGTTGCATTGATATCAGGGATATACGCATAAACAAAATAATCACCCAACTCAGTTAATACGGGTGTCCAGATTGCATAACAGGTGTCTTGATTAGTTGCCGCGGTAGTATAAGTCCACCACATATGGCCATTATAACCGCTTAAAGCATCTCTCCAAAATCCCATTGATGACGGTGGATCAGTATGCAGATAAAAACCATCGGCAAACTGAAGATCGTCTACAATAGTATCAGTCGCAGGTTCCCAATAACCTTGTGCGCCAACACACCAGTAGACATTATTAAGGTTCTCATAACCATTGTTATAACCTGGCCAGTCATAGCGCGCATATTTACCATCGTAACTTGGATAGCCAGCAGTATTTTTATCACCATATGGATCATTAAAAATGAGCGTGTGCCAATCCAATACCTGACCGATTGCCAAGACTAAATGACCTGCCGCAGTCAATCCAACACACATACCATAAGGGTAACCAGCATTTACCTCAGCTATTGTTTCTGCAAAAGTCGGCGAATCATCGCGCCACGAAAGAATATCGTGATTATTTAAGTATGGCGCCATATGCGTATAAGGACGATTAGTCCCAGACCACATATAACCGTATCCGCCACTTGCCCAGTTGCCGCTTGGATCCTGTGCCTGCCAGGTATAGTCGACCTCTCGATAGTGATAAACCTCACACATGTATCTGCCAAAATGACTGGTGTGACCATAGGGCGAAGAACACCAGCAATCCCACTGTGGTAATCTGTTATAATAGGCAATCGCCATCATCGCAGTCGTTGGCGCGCAAGCCCAGTGTCCATTGAACCAATCCGGGGTATCATAGACCTGGTGTAGATAG
>JAUWLY010000323.1 GCA_030613445.1 Candidatus Stahliibacteriota bacterium
GACTATAGGATTTTTCATCTCGAGCCCGAGTTTTATCCCGAGCAAACAAGTGAATAGCCCTAACCCCGTCATAATGCTCTTCTTTACATTTTCTGGTATCCCTTTTTTAAGGAAAAGGCCCAATAAACTGCCGATTATGACAAGCACGGTATTTACGACTACCCCGATCATACCATCATTATATCCACCTAACATCGAATTTCAACCAACTCGTGCAAAGTACATAACGTATGAGTATTCAATTTTCAGTGGAGAAACTGAGGATAACTATAGAATTAAAAAAGACCCAATTGTGATTCTTTCGGTTTTTCTTCCTCAAATATCTTTACCGTACCGAATTCACCATCATAACCCGGCTTTATTATAAGATCCCCCCTTCGTACGCGATCAACTGCAATCGCAATTTTTTCATCCGTATTGTTTTTTAGGTCATGAACCGGGGTATTCAATAATATCTCAAATTCGCTGCCAAAAATATTGCACAGTCTACGATATTCATTTTTTACACCCACTGTATCTCGACCGCAACCTTTTGCTTCGGCAATGATTTCTTCCAGGGGGATCATTTTTTTGTAAGGTATTGAATCCTTCGGCACAAATCCCTCATCTCGGTCTGAAAGCGATTCAATCCGATGTAATACACCGATCGTAAGACTGCGGGAGCACACTGGACAAAGGTTATTATTGAAACGCGACTCTTTAGGCGATAACCTCACATCGCACTTGCGGTGTCCATCATAATGGTATTTACCTTCTTCTGGATGGAATTCAATAGTATACAGGAATTTCTCTTTGTCCTTATTCTTCAAGACATCACGTAGTTGAAAGTAATCCAGGTCTTCTTTAAATACATTCACCTCACGACCCAGGCGCGACGGTGAATGGGCATCAGAATTCGAGATCAAAGTGTAATTGTCTAATACTGACAAACGCCAGTTCATTCCTGGATCTGAAGAGAGTCCTGTTTCTACTGCAAAAAATTTATCTTTGAGATCGCCAAAACATTCCTCGATCGAGTCAAACCCTGAATTGGAACCAAAAAGAGCAAACCAGGGCGTCCAGATATGTGCCGGGATCAAAAAAATATCTGATGATATATCAAGTAATGCCTTAAACATCTCATACGTATCAAGCGACAATATCGGTCTTCCATCAGAAGCGAGTTTTCCATAACGGGTCAAATAAGCATTGATTTTCTCTACGGTCGTAAAATCAGGGGCAAATATCAAATTGTGCAAACGGCGCAGTTTGCCTTTTTTAGTATATATATTGTTTACCTCAACATTTAGAATGAATTTCGTGGAGTTATGTTCATATACACCTTTACCAGATTCCTTCAGGTTCGCTTTCAATTCCTTGAGCCATTGAGGATGGGTGAAATCACCTGTTGCAACCATGTCAATACCTTTCAGCTTGGCATATTCAGCGATCTTAGGGATCATCATTTCTTTGGATGTTGCCCTTGAATACCGTGAATGAATATGCAGATCAGCGATCATTTTTCTGCAACCCCCATAATGCGCAAATCATTCTCTTTTGCTGCTTCAAAAGTCAGATGTCTGTATAGACTACTTCTGAAACCTAGTTTATCCAGCATATTATGTATCAGAGACAATTCATATCCGCGTTCCTGATGAAATTCGCTGAGTGTTTTAGTCATGCCATTTTCATTGATCTTTAACCTGACTTCCAAAGTGGAAATGCAAGTAGTGGGATCAAAATTATTTTCCCAGATTGAATTGATCTTATCATCTTTTCGATAAAATGTAGAATTGCCCCATTCATCACGCAAACAGTGAACGGTGTTCATGTCGAAGATAAAGATCCCTCCTGGTTCCAGTCCATCATATACACTCTGCAGACATCCAAACAGATCCTCAACGCTTAGTAAATGATTGAGACTATCGTATAGACAGGTAATGATCGGCATTTTACCTGCAAACCCTATTCGCCTCATATCACCATTGATCAAATGAACAGACCCGTTGTTTGAATACGCAAATCGCTGTTTACAGATCGCCAGCATGGACATGGACATATCAAGTCCATAAACAGTATATCCTCTTTGAGACCATAGTTCAAGACAGATACCAGTTCCGCACGCAATATCGAGTATCCGTTTATCGTTTCTGTTGTGCAGAGCTAAGATGTTCTCGATATAAGTAACCCAGGCAGGGTAATTAACAAAAGACATTAAAGTGTCATAATACGGCGCGATTATCGTAAAAGCAGGTTTACACGCCTCGGATCTCATAGTTTGGCGATTCCTTGGTTATCGTAATATCATGTGGATGACTCTCTCTTAAACCGGCCGGACTTATCATTATAAACCTTGCTTTTTTCTGCAATACCTTGATGTTCTCTGCGCCACAATATCCCAAGCCAGCCTTAAGACCACCAACCAGTTGGAAAATGACATCTTTAACCAAACCTCGATAAGGAACCCTTCCTTCTACCCCTTCGGGTACAAATTTCTTGGCTGATTCCTGGAAATAACGATCCGCTGAGCCTTTGGGCATAGCACCAAGTGAACCCATAGCACGATATTCTTTGTATCGTCGCCCTTCAAGCAAAATCCTTTCACCTGGGCTTTCTTCAGTTCCGGCAAAAAGATTCCCGATCATGACACAATATGCACCGCAGGCAAGTGCTTTCACAGCATCACCTGAATATCTTATACCACCATCCGCGATTATTGGTATCCGCTTCTCCTTAGCAGCACGTGCACAGTCTGCTACTGCCGTTGCCTGAGGAACGCCAATACCGGCGACAACCCGCGTTGTACATATTGACCCTGGGCCAATACCGACTTTAATACCATCAACGTTAAGCTTTGCCAATCCCTTAGTTGCTTCTGCAGTTGCGACATTACCGACAACGAGTTCAATTCTGGGGAATAGTTTCTTTATGCATCTGGTCATACTGAACACGCTCTTTGAGTGTCCATGCGCTGTATCAATAACCAGCGCATCAACATCCGCTTCAACAAGAGCCGCAGCACGGGCCTCTGTATCTCTACCAATACCTATCGCAGCAGCACAGCAGAGTCGGCCAATCTTATCAACCGTGGCATCCGGATGTTCCATTTTCTTTATGATATCACGTACTGTTATTAACCCTTTTAGTTTACCGGCTTTGCTGATAATCGGAAGTTTCTCTATACGATATTTCTTGAGTATTAGCTGTGCCTTTTCCAAACTTGTTCCTTCAGGTGCGGTAATCAATTTCTCGCGGGTCATAATATTCTTCACTTTTTTAGTAAGATTCTTCTCAAAGAGGATGTCGCGATTTGTCAGAATACCAACGATCTGCTCTTTCTTATCAAGAACCACAA
>JAUWLY010000163.1 GCA_030613445.1 Candidatus Stahliibacteriota bacterium
TCATCTGCGATATCCTCCTTTTCAAAAGAGATTACCGCAAAAACCACTTCTCCGCAACTGTTAAAAATTAACATTTCCGCTTAGTAATAACTATTAACATTTCTGCTTGGTAATATCAAATATCACCGTTGCGCTTGACAAAAGCAAAGATTCATGATATATTGACTTCTAATAAATGTTGCCCTTTTTTCAATTGCAATTAACAGTAGGGCTATAATTTTATGAATAAAAATACTTCATTTGAAATATTGGATATGCATGAACCATTTGTCGGCAGACAAAAAGAGCTAAAATGGTTAGACCATCATTTAGAAAAGGTATTAAACTATAGCGGTCGTTTTGTCCTTATCCAGGGTGAGATTGGTGTAGGAAAAACAAGGCTTCTCAACCAGTTTGTTGATGAGGTTAGAACTACAGGTCTTCACATCTTAAATGGCAGAACAATAAGAGATGAGGCAAAACCTTTTTCTCCTTTTATCCAGATGATCGAGGACTATATATGCAGTATGGAAAATCGTCCCTCATGGGTGGCAAAATTCTTGGACCCGGAAATCGCTCCTTATTTTATTCATCTTATGCCTAAACTCAAGGATTACTATCCATTAGACATGCCGCATTTGGAACAACCTATTGACAATCTGTCATTCCTCTATTCGTTCCAACGTTTTTTCGAAAATCTATCTAAATCCAAACCTCTTGTTCTAATTCTGGACGACATCCAGTGGATGAGTAGAGAATCCATTGAACTACTAAAATACCTGGTCAGGCGGATAGTCAACCAATCCATTTTAATTGTTGCAAGTACACGTTTGTACAAAGATAATTTGGTATTACAACAAACTATCGATGAGTTCAATACGGCGCGTCTGGTCTTCGATATCAACCTTGCAAACTTTTCCCAAAATGAAACAGAAAACTTAGTAAATCAAAAGTTTAAAAACGACATTCCCAGTCATTTCGTGCACTGGCTTTTTACAATTACTAAAGGTAATCCCTTGTTCATTGAGGAAATAATCAAAACCCTTATCCGTCAAAATATTATCCGCCATGATGTTGACAAGAACGAATGGCTGGTTGAAGAGGATTATGAAAATTTTCCTATATCCGCAACAGTTGAGAGTGTAATTAGTTATCGCCTGGGTAATCTCACTGCGCCTGAATTAAAACTTTTACAGGGTGCAGCAGTAATCGGTGAAAGATTTAGCCTTAAAACACTTGGTAAACTGATTGGCTCAATGCCAAAAAAACAATTTTTGAGGTCATACAATATATTAATCGCTTCAGGGTTGATTAAAGATTTTAAAGATACAAAACAATTCTCCCATCCGTTAATTCATGAATTACTTTACCAGAAGATGGAGATAAATAAACGGCGCAAATTACATCGGAGACTTGCCAGTATTCTGAAAGATATCAAAGCAAGCGATGAAGAGATTGCCTTTCATATGACAAAGGATCTAACTCCATCCGAAGAGACTGAAGCCCTCATCCTTTATCTTTTCAAAATCTCTCAGGGATTTCTTAATACGTATAGTTATCGTCTTGCCTGGCAATATTTGAAAATCGCAAAAGGCATGGCAGAAAGAATCCTGCCATTGGACATACAGAGGATGAAAATAAAGGCTGAGTTCGATCATCTCGCCTTGATATTGGGCAGGGACATTGCGTCATTTCAGGATGCAAAACGGTTTGTCATGGAATTGGAGAGAAACGATCTTAGGAAAGAAGCATCGATTCACTATCAAATGCTATTCTACCGTGCACTGATTACTCAAGATCTCGCAGCAGCAGGAGAATATTTGGATAAAGCGATATCGTTAGTGCAAAATGATGATGCCTTCTACTGGACATTGCGGGTTGAACACTGTCTCCTGCAGAGGCGACGTGGGTTATTGAAAGAATCAGTTGAAGAGGCAAGAAAACTCGGCACCGAGATACCGCCCAGCAGGGCTCCTCAGGCATTCTACAAGGTGCACCATAATCTTGGTATGGTTTCGTATCTGACCGGTGATCTTGAATCGGCTCATCACTATGTATCGCGTGCCTTGGAGACTGCCGTAGAATATCATCTTCTTTCCGATATCGGCGCAGCATATACGAACTTAGGGCTTGTTGAAATGACGATGGGTAAACTCGATTCAGCCATGATAAGATTGAAGGATTCCATGGCAAAGACGGGATTGCTCCAGGACGAAAATTTGAGTGCAATAAATTTGAATTTCATTGGAGCATGCTTTCTATACATGGGTGAGTATGCGAGAGCCATTATATATTTCGACAGGGCGAGTGAAAAGGCTTCAACATTGAATAACCCGAGAATTAGATTGGTTGCGCAGTTGGGCAAGGCACAAGTATTCATAGAATCAGGCGACATCGAGAAAGCGGAATCCATATTAAAGGACATACCAGAAGATGAAATCGAGAAAGCATCTTACTGTGACTTGCAGCTTAAGAAAGGCTCGATTCATTTAATGAAAGGTGAGTTAGACCTTGCTGAGGAATTCTTAGATAAAGCATTGAAATATGCCGAGAGAATGCATTTCGAAACGCGGTTTGCCAACGCTCTTGGCAAGAAGGCTCAGGTACTTCTGCAGAGACGACAGCGGGGACAGGCATTGAAGTTTTTTGAGGAAGCAAGAAACAGACTTTTGTCAATGGGAGCAATGCCCATTCTCAGTGATATGCTGGTTGGCTTCGGCCTTATTATGGGTGATGCACAAGGAGAAGCTATATTCATACAAGGTCTGAGAGTGCTGTTCGACATGCATGCTCATGCAAGAATTTCCGGTCTGTGCAAGGCTATGGAATCTGTTGGGTTTGATAATGCTCTCGAGTATATTCGCGAGAGAATGCAGGATGTTAGTGTAAACAAAATTGATGTTTGTACCTTTGGCGGTCTATCAGTTAGTATGCCCGGTGAATTGAATGTGGTTGCCAAAAAAGAATGGCAGTCCAGAAAGGCACAAGAACTAATGGGTTTAATTCTTGTGCTGTCTCATGCTGGCAGTGTGACCAGGGAAAAACTGACCTCATATCTCTGGCCAGAGACAACGAAGAAGAAATCACAGGCGAATTTCCGGGTTACACTGACTCATCTCAACAAAGTTCTGGGGAATGATGTTATTCTCCAGAAAAGTACCTTTATCACACTCAACCAAGATATTATACAGGTAGATCTATGGGCATTTGATAGGTTTGTCAAAGAGTGGCAAGACCTCAAGCAATGCGGAAAACTTCACCCTGCAGAAGATAGGGCGCGTAAGGCTATCGCTTTGTATAAAGGTGACGTCCTACCCGAGTTCTATTGCCAACCTATAGTTGAAAAACAACGTGAGTCGAAGAACAGGTTGCAGGATTTACTGTACTGGTTGGCAGCCAGGTGTATGGAAAGGGTTGAATGGCAGGAAGCCGTCAATTTTGCGCGGAGACTCTTGACCATGGATTTGAATGATGAACGGGCATGCAGGATTATCATGAACGGTTTGTATAACCAGGGCGATCGGATAGGAGCAATAAGGCAATTTGAACGTTTGAAAAATGGACTCCAAGATGAATTGGACGTCGAACCGAGTCCTGAAACGACTAAACTGTATAAAAGAATCACCGGCGCAGGGTAACTGCACATAAGAGAGCTCTGAAAGACTATTTTCGAGCTTTCTCAATTATTCACCCCGTGAAATATGAACATAGAATATGGCTTTACTGTATTGAATGTAAATATCCCATATTTTGTTCCTATTTTAATAACAGTTTTCTTTTATTTCACGGGGCAGGGAGATTACTAATAGATTACAGAGATTTTCTATTTTTTCAGAAATCTCCATAACTTCAATATCTATTCCTCTCATTTACCCCCGTACTTTCCTCCCTCTCAGAGTCTGTCGAAAAACTCCTCCCCCTTGATGGAGGAGGATAAAGGTGGGGGTGTTTTTACGTCTTTTCCATACTTTTTTAACGTTTTTTTAACGCTTGCCATTATAATTGTGTGATGCAGAATACAAATAAGAAAATCTGTCCTCAATGTAACTATTTAGGTAAAGAAACAGACAATTCCTGCCCGTATTGTGGAATAGGTTTAATCTCAGTATGCCCGAACTGTAGAGCACCAATACGGGTTGCTTTTGCTGAATACTGTTATTCATGCGGTGTACGTTTTAAGGATGTGGCAGATAAGAAAGCATTGAGGAGAAAGGAGGTGATGAAAAAAGACAAAGAGACAAGGAGACCTGGTGACAAATCATGATATCGTATTCGTGAATCGTAGTTCGTGCTCGTATAATGAGTTTAACGATATTAACGAATATGGAAGATATTGGGTCACATGAAAAAGAGTAGGCAAAACAAGGAGGTTAACATGAAGAAGTGTTTGATGATATTATTATTGGTAGCATTTGTTGTTCCAAGTACAGTGCTTGCCGAAGACCCACCTACAGAAGTATGGGTCAAGACCATTGGCCTGGGCGGTGATGAGTGGGGAGAGGATATTGCTGTAGACGCATCAGGGTCTGTTTATGTGACCGGCAATTCCTTTGATGGAGCAGGTTATAACTGGCTTATTGTCAAATACGATGCGGACGGCAATTTGATATGGTGGCAACCCTATGACACAGGAAATGGTGATGATATAGCATGTGCAGTTGATGTGGATAACGCAGGCAATGTCTATGTAGTCGGTTATACTCCGGACAATACGATTCATGACTGGCGCTATATCAAGTACGATACAGACGGTTATCTTCTATGGGATAAGACCCGTGATTGGGGGCCAGATGTGGATCAGGGTTGCCATGATGTTGTGGTGGACACAGCAGGAGGATATCTCTATATGACCGGGGATTATATAGGTTCATCTGGCACATGGGATTATCTTACTGTCAAATGCGATCTGGACGGCAATTATGTCAGTGAGAATGGCTGGTCAGGTGGTACAGGTGTGGATAACAATGGATGGTGTATAACCAGGGATAATGCTGGGAATATCTATGTTTCAGGTTGTGTCTGGAACTTGACTAGAGACTGGGGCACGGTTAAGTACGATTCAAATTTGAGCCTCATCTGGAATAAAACCTACGATTCAGGAGTAGAGGAAAATATCCCGGCGGGTGCAATTGCCGTGGATTACACGGGTTGTGTTTATCTCGCTGGTTGGGTGGAGAATGCAAGCGATGATTGGCAGATCGTTAAATATGCTGCGGATGGTACGTTTCTTTGGAATAAGACCATTGATACAGGTAACGATGAAGCTGCCTGGGGTGTTGCGGTGGACGACGCAGGTTACATCTATGTAAACGGTGATTATTATGAAGGTGGTACGGAATACTGGAATTATCGAACCATAAAATGTGATTGGGATGGCAATACTCAGTGGAGCGTAACTTATAATTATGTCGGCGATGATGGAGGTCGTGGTGTTGCAATTGATGATGCAGGATTCGTATATGTAGTGGGCCATTCTTATAGAACGGTTGATAAGGACTTTCTGACAATAAAGTATGAACAGCAGACAGGAATTGCAGAGCATTCATCAGGTTATAATTCTCCCCTTCTTAATCTTGGAGTGGTTAATAACCCTACGTCTGCTCCGGCACTCTGTTATACGCTTCCTGTAGGTATGCAGGGCAGTTTGAGTTTCTACTCTGCCGACGGGAGAAGAATCGAGGAATTCTCACTTAACTCATCTCAGTCTACCTTTACCTGGAATGCGAGCAAGTTGCCATGCGGTGTGTATTTTGCGCGATTAGGGTTGGGTAATCAGTCAATATCTGCGAAAATCTGTTTGACAAAATAGGATATCGGATGTGATGGACTGATTGAGAATAAGGAGTAGGGCGTTTACGCTCATTGAAGATTGTCGAAATTTCGTCATATTTCATGAGTCCCATAATTATCAAAGGCATGGTTTGATTTTAACGGGATGAGATTAAAGGCTCTACTCCTTATTCAGCCTTTGGCTGAATAAAAAAAGGAGGAAAGATGAACAAGGTTTTATCAGTGATTACTATGTGTTTGTTAGTGTGGATATGCTGCGGTGGTGATAATGAAGCACCAGTTATAGAGATCACCAATCCGGTTGACGGTTCATTTGTAAGCGGGACAGTCAACATTACTGCCGATGCAACCGATGAGAATGAGGTTGACAGTGTTCAATTTTACATTGATGATACACTCAGGTCTACCTCAACAGCAGAACCTTATACCTATTCATGGGTGACAACCAGTCTTGAGAATAACTCATCCCACACTATTTATGCCAGGGCTTATGATGCTGCTGAGAACGAAAGTATTTCGGATACTATTTCAGTAATTGTCGTAATTGAAGGCATACTTAAATGGCGCTACTCAACAGGCAATGCTGTGTATTCTTCGCCGGCAATAGGTGCGGATGGTACGATCTATGTCGGGTCTGATGATACTTATCTCTATGCGATAAACCCCGATGGGATATTTAAATGGTCATACCAAACAGGCAGTTATGTGCGTTCTTCACCGGCAATAGGAGCTGAAGGTACCATCTATGACGTCTCATAAGATACTTATATCTAAACAATTAAGATCAATGTCAACGACGAATGAT
>JAUWLY010000053.1 GCA_030613445.1 Candidatus Stahliibacteriota bacterium
ATCTCCGGCTACAGTCAATCCGCCAGGGCCAGCACCGATAATGGCAACTTTTTTACCAGTTGAACGAGGGATTTTAGGAACCGACGACTCACCATGAGCCCTTTCCCAGTCAGCAGCAAAACGCTCTAATCTACCAATCGCCACAGCTTCAAATTTCTTAGCGAGAACACAAAATTTTTCGCACTGATCTTCTTGCGGACATACCCTACCACACACTGCAGGCAATATATTCTTTTCCTTTAGTTTTTCTATGGCACTTCGAAAATTACCTTCGGCAATAAATCGTATAAATCCGGGGATATCAATTTCTACTGGACAACCCGGAATGCAGATCGGTTTCTTGCACTGCAAACAGCGCCTGGCTTCCTGCATAGCTTCTTTTTCACTATAGCCATACGGAACCTCATCATAGTTCTTAGCACGTTCCTTTGGTGGTTGCTCCCGCATCGGGGTTTTTTTAGGTACAATTTTCTTAGCCATATCTCTCACATTCGTAGAAACTCAAAGAATACCTCTCTTCACCAAGATAGATCCTGCGGCGTGCAAGCAAGGTATCCCAGTCAACCTGATGACCATCAAATTCCGGACCATCAACACACCCGAATTTGGTTTCACCGCCGACGATTACACGGCACACACCACACATGCCTGTGGCATCGACCATTATTGGATTCAAACCCACAACTGTTTTTACTCCCAGAGGTCTGGTCGTCTCGGATGCCAAATATGTAAGATAAGTACAACCCTGGACATAAACCAGATCTACTTTGTTCTTTCTTATGTAGTCAATCAGGAATTCGTTTATATGTCCTTCAAAACCTTCGGTGCCATCACGTGTAACCTCATAGAATTCATCACTATATTGACGTAACTTATCCTGCCAGTATAGTAAGAATTTACTACGCGCCTCGATTATAGTTGCTATATTATTCTTATTTTTCTTAAATGCACGAATCACTGGATATAATGCTCCAATACCATAACAACCGCCAATACACACAATCTTCTGATCTTTAACCATCTTAGTAGGTCTGCCTAATGGTCCTGCCAGGGTTGCTATAGCATCACCACTCTTCAATGCCGCAAGTTTACTTGTTGATGTTCCTACTTCCATAAAAAGCATGCTGACACTTTCCTTATCCCAATCTACAAGGTTCAGAGGAATACGCTCGCCTCTTTCATCTGCACGTACCACAATAAATTCACCAGCCTGGGCATTCTTATGGATCAACTCTGATTCTATAACAAGCAAATGGATGTTAGGAACAATCCGTTCTCGCTTCAGAACCCTATACATCTATACCGCCTTTCCTGATAGCCTCATTACTTGATATCCTTTTTTTTAGTGTACGCATTCCACGCTCACTGGCTGACTGTTGACTGCTCCCATTGATGGATGGTAATAAACAAGAACACTATTCTCAGGTACATCTTCAGTGACTCGAGCTGGCATTACTAAATTCAAAGTCCTACCGATTATTTTGATTTCTGCCCCATCCTTGATTTTTGATTTCTTTGCGGTGCGATTATTCAACCACACACAGTTATCACCGCGCAGTCGTTCAAAGCCCTTCATTAAAGTAGAGAGACGATGGCCCCTGTAGGAATAACTGTTCTCTCGAACAATTAAATGGATTGGATATTTTTCACTTACCTTTTCAGGTTTGGCAATGGCAGAAATTACCGTCCTTCTCTTCTTGGATTTACGATTTTTTGTGTTGTGATTTAACTGCTTACTGATTTGTGTAATTATCCAATCATCAGATTTTGATTTGCCCAAAGGTTCAATCGCCTTACGTATTCTTTTTATTTTTCCCTCAATGTTCACAATACTACCATTTACCTCGGCAAATGTAGCAGTGGGCAGAAATAGATCAAACCTAAATTGAGGAGGAAAACAGTCTTGCACAATAATAGTCTTGTACTTGCTGTTCAGTTTTGGCGCTGTACCGAGTAAATATAAACAATCGATATTTTTGTCTTGCAATAAATCCATGGCTGAAGAATCCACACCCATATCAATGATTTTCAAGGCATTTGTCGTTGTTGTCAAAGCTATTTTTTTGACATATTTAGGTACAGTAAGGTTCTTAACATTGCAGGGATTGTAGAATACGTAGATATTTTTCCCATCTAATAAATCACTGCAGAGTTTAATATGCTGGTTGGAAACGCCTGTAGTATTACTCATTTTTTTCTGGGCAAAAAGAAGTTTTAAAACATCCACCTCTTTTCCTGATTTTGGTCTAAGCCAAAAATCCGCCATCTGGGTTAGTTTGCTCACCACGGCGTCAATTACCAAGAAAGTAGGTTCATCCCTTAGCTGTGACCTGAGTTTCAGGAACAGCACAGAGAAATCACTGATCATATCGGTATTTACTACTACAAATACTGCATTGCCCTTTATTTCTCTTAGGTTGAATGATTCAACATTACTTTCTAATGCTGACGTTGTAGCAAGCTTCTCGCATTCTATATGATCAGCAAGACCATAAACAGAATTAATAGCCTCGATTGTCAATTGAGGAGATAACAGCATACCTGTTTTTTTCCTGTATTCACTGAGTTTAGTGCAAACAAAATCAAAAGCCTCTTCCCACTCTACGTCAACAAGACGCTCCCCTTTTCTTAATATTGGAGATGTAATACGCTTTGGATGATGGACCAACGGAGCAATACCGAAACGACCGCGTACACAAATAGGATCATTATCGGGCGCTGAACTCACCACGGTGTTAGCACGGACATTAATATTGATTGAACATCCAATATTACACAACGCACACGTTGTTTTCACGGATCGCTGGGGTGAACCAAGCCATTTACTGTACCTATCTCTCAACGCACCAGTGGGACATACATCTACACAAGCACCACAGAATTGACACCCGGTCTCAAGGTGGAGCAGATTATATGCAGTGCCAACAAGCGTTTCCGGACCACGGTGCTGAAAATCCAGAGTCCCGACACCCCTCACGTCCTGACACATCCGCACACACCTTCCACAGAGGATGCATAAGTTGTAATCACGTTCAAAGAACGGATCGAATTTCTCGATTTCCAGATTCCGATAACTAAATCCGAATGGTATCTCTTTAATCTCAAGTTTTTCCACAAGTTCTTGCAATTCACAATCTCCGTTGCGTGCACAAAATTTACATCCAAAGGTTACCGCAGACTTCTCGATACATTATTGATACTCAGCACACTCCTCTTTCTTATCGCATATCAAACAGGCATGGGGATGTTCTGAAAGAATCAACTGTAGAGAAAATGTACGTAGCTTTTTCAGTCGTGGTGTATCAGTCTTAACCACCATGCCATCTTCGACCGGCAGTGTACATGAGACAACAGGGATTGGCCTACCCTTGACCTCCACAATACACAACCGACAACCGCCATAGGGTATAAGGTCCTTATGATAACATAATGTAGGAATGTGGATATCTTGTTTCTGCGCAACCTCAAGGACTGTTTCACCTTTCTTGGCCACTATCTCATTGTTGTTTATTGTTAATTTAATCATGCTGGTTCAAACTAATATTGAAGTTAAGAAGTTTGGAGCCTGGGATATTAGGAAATCTCATCTTCATATCTTCTCATCTTCATATCTTCTCATCTTCATATCTTCTCATCTTCACTTTACTGGTGGCGATACTTTCTTCACTGCTTTGAACTTTGGTGGACAAACTGTTAGGCAGATACCGCATTTGATGCATTTTTTCTGATCTATTTTATAGACATCTTTTGGTTTACCGCTTATCGCATCACTCGGACAATTTTTGGCACAAACTGTACAACCACCACACAGTTCAGGGTCAATCATGTAGGAAATCAACGATTTGCAAACCAGTGCGGGACAGCGTTTCTCTTTGATATGCGCAAGATATTCATCCCTGAAATATCTAATTGTTGTTAGAACCGGATTTGCCGCGGTCTGCCCTAATCCACACAAAGAGGTGAGCTCCACGTTTTTGCCAATATTCTCTAAAAATTCAATGTCACCTTCTCTACCTTTGCCTTCAGTAATTCGATCAAGAATTTGAAACATATGTTTTGTACCCAGCCTACACGACGGGCATTTACCGCAGGATTCATGTAAGGTAAAATCCAAAAAGTAACGAGCTATATCCACCATACACGTATCTTCGTCCATCACAATCATACCACCAGAACCCATCATTGAACCTGCTTGCGTGAGACCCTCATAATCAATAGGCAAATCCAAAAGACTATGTGGTATGCAACCGCCTGAAGGACCGCCAGTCTGCACCGCTTTAAATTTTTTCCCAGCCGGAATACCCCCGCCAATATCATAGATAATTTCTCTTAGAGTGATACCCATTGGTACCTCCACAAGACCGGTATTGTTTATCTTGCCAACAAGAGAAAATATTTTGGTTCCTTTACTGCCCTTTGTCCCAATTTGTGAAAACCAATTTGCACCGTTAATTACAATCTGTGGTACATTCGCCCAGGTTTCTACATTATTAATATTCGTTGGTCTATTCCATAATCCTTTTTCCGCAGGATAAGGTGGTCGGGATCGAGGTCTACCCACCTCTCCTTCGATTGACGCTAGTAATGCAGTTTCTTCACCGCAGACAAATGCACCAGCGCCACGGACAATATCGATATCAAAGTTGAATTTGGATTTCAGAATATCCATCCCTAAGAACCCCTTTCTGTACGCTTGTTCAAGAGCTCTACCAAGATTCTCTACGGCAAGTGGATACTCATTCCGGACATAAATAATCCCCTTATTAGCGCCTATTGCATATGCGCCAATAATCATACCTTCTAATACACTATGGGGATTCCCCTCTAGAAGGCTCCTATCCATATAAGCACCAGGATCACCCTCATCTGCATTGCAAATCACATATTTTTCCACGCCCTTTGCTTTTCGAGATATTTCCCATTTCTTGCCGGTAAGAAATCCAGCACCTCCACGTCCTCTCAAGCCTGATTTTTTTATTATATTGATTACATCTAGCGGTCGGTGCTTTTTCAGCACTTTATCAAGTGCCGAGTAACCACCAAATTTCATATAGTCTTTAATATATTTTGGCTCGATGAGAACATTATGGTCGAGCAAAATCCTAAGTTGTTTCTGATAAAAAGGAATGTCATCGATTTTTTCGTATTTTTTCTTTGTTTTGGGATCAAACCAAAGAAACTCTTTTATAACTGTTCCTTTGAGTATTGTTTTCTCAATTATATCTTTTACATTTTCAGGTTTGAGTTTCTGGTAGAATATAAACTTACCATTAAAATGAACCAATATATTCGGTTCAGCCTCACATAGACCATGACAACCAGTAATTTTAATGTCAAATTCTCTATGGAGTCGCTGTTTGCGTCGATAATCCTTTGCAGTTTTAATAAGCGCTTGAGCACCTCTAGCCAACCCACAAGTACCAGCCGAGATGATTAATACAGGCTTCATGCCCTTCCCTTTAGAATTCTCCCAATATCTTTGAGTTTAAACTCACCGATGTATTTACCATCATAGACAACAATAGGTCCTATAGCACAGCAACCAAGGCAATTCACCGTTTCCAGAGAATAATTCATATCTTTCGTAGTGGCACCAGGTTTTATACTGAGTTTCCGCTCAAATTCATTCAGAATTGCCGTTGATCCCCGCACATGACAAGCCGTACCCATGCAGATTGTGATAAGATGCTTCCCTCGTGGTTTCAGGCTGAAGGTAGTGTAAAATGTAGCCAGACTATAAATTTTACTTAAGGGTATTTTCAACCTCTGGCTGGCGTATTTTAAAACCTCGGTAGGTAGAAAATTAAACTGCTTTTGAATATTTTGAAGAATTGGAATGATATTGTCTTTTTGATATTTATATCGAAGAAAGATGTTCTCAACCCGCTTCATGTATGTGGTTATTATATATAATAAAGACTACAGGTCAAGATTTTAACATCCCTGGACTTTTCACTGTTGTACTTCTTGACAATATCAGATTTTATAATATAATCTACAAGTGTTACTTGTGTTCATCATCTTAGTGGACATCGATTCCTCTTTTGTAGACTCATCTACTACATATGAAATTCCGTCCATAATATGCTTCGGCTTCGACCCATCTCTTGCAGAAAGAGCACTGCATATCACGCAGGATATAGTACCTGAATACTACGAGCTGGACTTTGCTGATATATTCCTTAATACCCCTTATCTGGTTATGGATTTAGGTCGAGGTCAACCATTTACGATGTACAAGAGAGGCCAATCTACAAAACTAACCAAGATCTTTCTTAACAATCATATTCTCAGCAACCAGCTGTTTGGTGATTTTACCCTCAATAATCTAAACGTGCATATTACTGAACGAATATCACTAATGAATGACCGCATGCACGCCACAGAAATTGACATCTCCACAAAGATTAACCGATATGACCGACCTTTTTCCTTTATTCAGTTCACAACCGGCAGTTTCGGTTCGAGCCGATATAGTGCTGATCTATCAAGACCTCTAACAACTAACCTGGGTTTTTACTTAAGTGGTCTCCATTGGAACACAACGGGACACCAACCGAACGCACATTACGAGCTCAG
Organism: Candidatus Stahliibacteriota bacterium; assembly: GCA_030613445.1. Taxonomy (GTDB): domain Bacteria; phylum Hydrothermota; class Tepidihabitantia; order SM23-42; family SM23-42; genus JAUVZL01. The sequence continues at coordinate 6,580 of JAUWLY010000053.1, forward strand.
TTCTTTTTACACCAACATCTACTGGAATAAATTCCTACCCGCCAGATGTGACGTCGTCTATTTTTCAGGCACATCTGGTTTCCCTGGTTCTGACCAGGATACTCTGAGGGGCACGGTCGCAAACGAATTCATTGATGCTAGTTTTTGCACTGGTAATGATCATCACAAACTCGCCGTCTATTTCAATACGAGCAATCAAAAGTACTCCAATCTCAGTATAGCTTTGCCTTTTGAAAATACAGTGAAAAACTATGGTTTCGATTTTGCGAATCAGCACCTAAACAAGCGGTCTGTGGTCAGATATCGTTTGGCTGGAGCACTCAGCAAAATTCAGAGTAGCCCCTATGGATCTCATACAGCCAATTCACTGAGCCTCTGGATTGAAATCAGCAAGGTGCTCAACCGGTTCATCTTCTCTGGCTCAAATCTGTTAGAACTTAGCAATACAGAGGATTTTTTTACCATGCCGAAATTCAACTTAGGGGTTGATGTATTCGACTCTACCTTTATATGGGGTTCAGTGTCTAAACACTATCGCCAGCCTTCAATCGCTGAAACTTACGCCCCTGATAGTATATTCGCGCCATACTACACTTTGATTGGTAACGAAGATCTGAAGACTGAATACTACTGGGCACAAGAAATCAGTATCAGGAAACGCACCTCCTCAATAACGCTGTATAGATACGACTACGATGATCGAATCACTGTATACGCTGATTCTAATAGCCACTATTCCCCACGAAATGTTGATTCATACCAGACCATTGGTATAGAAAGCTCTTTGACGCAACGTATCTACCTAAGCCAAGATGTCGATAAAGAAACGGCTACCCAGATCATTGTGGGCTATTGGGGCAATTATATTTTTCAAGGAGATACCCTACCCTTGATGCCAAAAAGTCATTCAACCATCTATGCAGCTTTTGAAAAACAAACTCATAAGTTCACTTTTGGAGTTACCTTAAGCGAGCAGTTTATTGGTCACCGACAAGATTTCCTTGGTAATAAGATAGAACCTTCAAGGATTTTTTCAGCACTGGGTTATGTGAGGTTGTTTGATCTTCACCTGGCATTTGGCTGCAATAATATCCTTGATGAGGATTATTTCTCTGTACCGACCTATAATATGCCATCGAGAAACTATAATTTTTCTGTGAGATGGAACTTCTGGGATTGAGGTGCGTATCTTAAGGGTTGATGATCGTTACATTCACGGACAAGTCGTTGCAGGTTGGGCAAGACCACTGCGTATCGAGGTCATAATCCTTGTCTCTGATAAAATCAGCAAAGATGAATGGGCATGCAATGCCTATAAGCTTGCCATACCTGAAGGCATAGAATTCTCCTGTGTTAATATTGAGCAGTGCAATGCCCTTGTTACTAAAAAGGATAAGAAAAAGCTGATGATAATAGTTGGCTCAGTGCACGAAGCCCATGAACTACTCCTCGCTGGTTTGGATGTGAAAGAGGTGAATATTGGAGGTATATGCTATAAAGAAGGCACCAGAGAAATCGCTAACTACATATACTTGACGCCCGATGATATCAAATCAGTCGTCCATCTTTATGAAATGGGTGTGAAAGTGACCGGCAAACAACTGCCCAATTCACCTCCGGTCAACGTCGTAAAAATGCTAGCCGGGGTCAAATGATAAAATTCGCGATATATATACACAATCACCAACCAGCTGGAAATTTCGACGAAGTCTTCGAGTATGCTTATGAGCATGCTTATCTGCCACTGCTCAAAGTGATGACTGAACACCGTAATATCAAATTCGGCATCCACAATTCAGGCACCCTATTGGAATGGATTCTCGAAAAGCATCCTGAATTTTTTGAGATACTCAAAGAAAGCGTCCGGGTCGGTCAAGCAGAAATTCTTTCGTCTGCTTACGGAGAACCCATTCTGAGCTTCATACCGAAAAAAGATGCGGTCGAGCAAATCAAGTACTTTAATGATTATATATACAAACATTTTGACTTCGAAATCAAGGGACTGTGGTTGACTGAACGGATTTGGGAACCTGGGTTGATTTCAACATTACTCGACGCGGGTATTGAATACACGCTCCTTGATGACACCCACTTCAAGTACGCAGGGCTTGATGAAAAAGACCTGTGCTCTTATTATATCACTGAAGAAGAAGGTAGAATCCTAAAACTATTTCCAATATCTATGAAACTTCGCTATCTTATCCCGTTTCATCCGCTCACCGAAACAATTGATTTCCTCAAGGAACAAGATCGCAACGATCCTTGCTTGAGAATCTTAGGTGATGATGGAGAGAAATTTGGGGCGTGGCCCGGAACGCATGATTGGGTATATAATAAAGGATGGTTAAATGATTTTCTCAATCACCTTGAAAATGAACCCTGGATACAGAGTGTTTTTCTGAAAGATATCGCTCAGGAAAAACCGGCTGGTCGCATCTACATACCGACTTCTTCATATGAGGAGATGGGTGAATGGGTCATGCCAGCGGAGCACGCTAAAGAGTATGACGAACTGAAAAGAACCATCGATAAGAAATACTATTCTCTCATCCACGGCGGTTATTTCAAGAATTTTTTGAGCAAGTACCCGGAGGCCAACCTCATGCAGAAACGGATGCTCTTTGCTTCCCGTAATGTAACAGACAACCTTGATGCAAAATTATCTTTGTGGCGAGGACAATGCTCGTGTGCTTACTGGCACGGGATTTTTGGAGGACTCTACCTACCTCATTTGCGCGCAGCTATCTACAAGAATCTCCTTGAGGCAGAACAGCACAAACCCCCAAAAACGCTGGAGGAGTACGATTTTGATACGGACGGGGAAAACGAAATCATCTACAGCGACTCTGAATTCTTTTTCGTTATCAAACCAAAAACCGCCAGTTTTCTCGAAATCGATGATCGAAAAAGAAAGCTCAATTTGCTCAATTATCTCGGACGACGGATTGAGAAATATCATTATCGTATTTTGGAAAAGACAGGTAATCAAGGCGTGAAATCTATTCACGAAAGCCTGCACAGCAAAGAGGATAACCTCCGCGAGAATCTGATCTATGACCAATATACCAGGGGATTTGGTCTTGACCGTATGATGAATCAAGTACCGACACTCGAAGAATTCTATCAAGGTGTAAACCTCGGCGAAATCATTGAATACACTGATTATGTTCTTGCCAAAGACGATAAATTACGAGTTACATTTCATGGACCGGTTAATAAAACCATCGAGCTTAGTGGAGAAAACTATCGCAACCTTCAAATTACTTACGATGGAAATATCTCTTTATTCGGTATCGAATTTTCTCTGGGGATATTCCTCGACAAGCTAAGCCTTAACGGTAAATATAACCTCAGGCAAAAACAAACCTTAGCTGGGTTATCTGAATTAACCATCGAAGCTAAAGATCTTTCGCCGCTAGTATTCAAAGCAAATCAGCCGTTCACGCTTATCGCTTATCCAATTGAAACAGTTTCGTCATCAGAAGCCGGTTTTGAAAAGAATTTCCAGGGGTTCAGTCTGTTACTGGTATTTGAAAAACTCCCTAAACTCACAATAGCGTTATGAATTTCATTCTTCTCAGCGTCATAGGATCAGCGATTATCTTAGACAAATACGCATTCGGTGAATTTGGTATTTCGCAGCCAATCATCGCTGGGGCAATTATCGGCGCGCTATTCGGCGACCTACAGACGGGCATCTTTATCGGCGCCATGCTCCAGTTAATCTTCCTGGTGGGACTACCGATTGGACGAAACATACCGCCAGACGGTCAGGCTGCCGGTGTCATCGGAACCGGTTCTTATTTCCTGCTCCGGGTCGCAAACCAAGCCGGTCACGCCTTGTGTCTTGCCCTCATCCTTGCGCTTATCAGCGCAATAATTGGTGGCGCATTAGAGACATTCGTACGCCGCCACAACGAAAAACTGTATCATTTGTTTATGAAAAAACAAAAAAAGCTTTATCTGTATCATTTGTTCGGCTTTATACCCGCTTTTTTGAGGAGTTTTTGCCTGGTTTTACCGATATTCATCCTCGCCAATTACATCAGAATCCCTGCGCAGTTTCCTCAACTCAATAAGGAACTGCTAACAATCATCGGACTCAGCGTAGGGTTTGCCAACTCAATCTATCTTTTCTTGAAAAAAACAACCGTTGTTTATGTAATCGCAGGTGCATTATGCGGCTTAGCTTTACTCGTTTTCTAAAAATACTCTTTGCCAACTTCTTTATCCAGACCTCATGGTCCTTCTTTTCAATGCAGTCCATGGGTTTTCTATTTAACTTGTTCGCCGGCGCAAAGAAGGATCAGCGCGACAAAATAATAAAAACCCACAAGGACTTTTTTAACACACATCCCTATATGGCCTCGTATATCATCGGCGCCACGCTTCGCGCTTATGACGAGGGTGATGTTTCTCCTGAAGAAACCAGGAATTTTATCGCCATAGCTCAGACTAGTTTTGCTTCAACCGGCGATCTTCTGTTCTGGCAGACTTTGCGACCAGCAATGCTCTTGATCGCAGCCATCCTTGCCGTGAAATGTGGAGTAATTGGTCCACTTGCATTTATCATCGCCTATAATGCCATCCATCTTTTCCATCGTATAAGAGGTATTATTGATGGTTATCGAATGGGTCGTGATGTTATATATGTACTCAAGGCAAAACGTTTTACCATGCTCCGACATATTTTCGAAATGCTGGGAGCATTCTTTACTGGCTTCCTCATCTCACTCGCTTCGCTTGAAATGAACTACTTGCTGCTGATACCGATAACAATGCTCTTCGTATTATTACTTCTTAGAAGATTTCCGAGCGTGCTGATTATCCTTGCAGTTCTTTTAGTATTCGCTATAATGGTTATGGTGTAAGTTTATGATCAAAAAACCAATTGAAATATTAAATGAAAATGGATTGCACGCGCTGCCAGCATCACGCTTCGTGAGGCTTGCCGAGAAATTCAAGAGCAATGTAACCCTTGAGAAAGAGGGCATTGAAGTAAGCGGTAAATCCATTATGGGGATTTTGACACTGGCATGCGAGAAGGGTAGTATTATCATCCTGACATGTGAAGGTAAGGATGAAAAGGATGCCTTTAAGACGCTGCGAAAAATACTGGAAGGACTAGACTGATGCCAAGAGAAAGAATATTAAAGGGGATCGCGGTTTCTCAGGGCATTGCCCAAGGAAAAGTATTTATCTATGAAACAAAGCACATTGAAGTCTTTCAGGCACCCATACTCTCTGTGTATCTAAAGGACGAAACTGAAAGACTCGACCGAGCAATAAAGAAAACTGAACACGAACTACGTAATATCCAGAAACGCTTGAATTATGAAATTGGTGAGAATTTCGCTCAGTTTCT
>JAUWLY010000025.1 GCA_030613445.1 Candidatus Stahliibacteriota bacterium
TGTTGAATATGCTGAGACTTTACCAGATGTAGTTTTTGCCTGTAAGAATAAATATACGTGCTCAGATCCAGGTCAGGACGAGATAAAACAGAATATCATCGAGCATAAACTCAATCGAATAGTTATTGCTGCTTGCACGCCAAGAATGCATGAACCAACATTTCGCAATTGTGTTGCATCGGTTGGCCTAAATCCTTATCTAGTGGAGATGGCAAACATAAGAGAACATTGTTCTTGGATTCATCTTTATGATAAAAATAACGCCACCCAGAAAGCAAAGGATATTATCAAGCTTTCTTGTGCCCGAGCACGATTTTTAGAACCTCAAACTGAGTTAGAATTTCCAGTAATCAAGAAGGCATTGGTGATTGGTGGTGGTGTTGCAGGGATACATGCGGCACTGGATTTGGGTGATGCAGGGTATTCTGTCTATCTGGTTGAAAAATCGCCATCTCTTGGCGGGACAGCTGCTCAGTTAGACAAGATATACCCGAGCATGGACTGAGCCATATGAGTCCTGGGACCCAGGATGATGGATGCCGGCAGGCATCCAAAAATAAACCTTCTCACAAATGCTGAGGTTGAAGAAGTTAGTGGTTTTGTGGGTAATTTTCATATCAAAATTCGTAAAAAGACACGGTACGTAGATGTAAGTAAGTGCAATGTCTGCGCCGAGTGTGTTGAAGTTTGTCCAGTAGTTGTACCTGACGAATTTCAGGTGGGGTTCTCTGTGAGAAGGGCAATCTATTTACCTTTTCCTCAAGCTGTTCCATCTTCCTATATTATTAACATGGAAGAATGCTTGGGTAATAATCCTATTGCCTGTGGTAAATGTATCGATAAGTGTGAGCCGAATGCAATTAATCTTGATATGCGAGATGAAATTGTTGAAATTGATGTTGGAGCTATCATTGTCGCTACTGGCATGGATATTTATGACCCAACACCTCTGGATGAATTTGGTTATACAAGATATGAGAATGTAGTCACAAATATAGAGTTTGAACGTTTGATGGGACCAACTGGACCGGTAACTGGAGAACTTATAAGACCATCAGACAGAAAGAAACCGGCTTCAGTTGCTTTTATCCAATGTGTGGGTTCAAGGTCTTTGAAACGTGGCAATCGTTATTGTAGTAATATCTGCTGTATGAATACAGTAAAAGAAACCCTGCTTCTAGAAGAGTATGACCCAAACATTGAGAAAAAGGTTTTATATATCGATATAAGGGCGTTTGGTAAGGGTTTTGAAGATCTCTACAGACGTAGTAAAGAAGCAGGTACACAATACATAAGAGGTATCCCTGGTGAGATAACTGAGGACCCAGTAACAAAGAATCTAATCTTGTCAGTTGAAGATACAACAGCAGGGACTATAGAAAAATATGAGGTAGCCATGGTTGTCTTGGCTTTGGGTGTTACACCACGGCTTGATGCAGGCTTAGTCCAAAGATTATTGACTCTATCTCGAACCCCTGATGGTTTTTTTATGGAATCACATCCCAAATTAAAACCCGCTGATGCACCAAGTGCTGGGATATTCTTTGCAGGTTGTGCTGAATGTCCTAAAGATATAAAGGATAGTGTTTTGCAATCAGGTGCTGCAGCTTCCCATGCTCAGATTCTCTTTTCAAAGGGTAAAGTGAGCATTGAAGCATTAACGCCAGTAATTGATAAAGATTTGTGTAAATTCTGTGGAATATGTGCTAAGGTTTGTCCATATAAGGCAATCGAATTTGTGCCTAAAGTAAAAAAGCCACCCAAAGCGATTGAGGCAGCATGCCATGGCTGCGGGACCTGTGGTGCTGAATGTCGATTCGATGCAATAAAAATGCGCCACTTTACTGATGAGCAGATTTTAGCAATGATAAAAAGCATTCTTGAAGATAAACCAGAAGACAAAATTGTTGTCTTTGCGTGCAATTGGTGCTCATATGCAGGAGCAGATTTTGCCGGACTTTCGCGCCTCCAGATGCCTGAAACTGCCAGACTCATACGTACGATGTGTTCAGGAAGGGTTGACGAGAAATTCGTTTTAGAGGCATTCAGATTGGGTGCACCGATTGTTTTGGTTTCAGGCTGCCATTTTGCGGACTGTCATTATATTAATGCAAACCGCTGGACACAGAAGCGAGTAGAAAAACTCTGGGATAAAGTTGAGAAGTTAGGGATAAGACCAGAAAGACTTCAATTAGAATGGATTGCTGCATCAGAGGCAGCAAAATTCACCAAAGTGATGAAAGAATTAGAAGAGATGCGCAAGAAGGTAACTAAAGAAGAAATTATCCAAGCAGTGGAAATATTGAATAGAGAAAAAGAGAAAAGAGAACAGAAAAAGGAAAATCAAGGTAAATGATAGACAGAGGATATCAGGTTATCTGGGCATTATGGGAAAAAGGAGATAAATAAACCATGCAGAGAATAATCATAGGCACTGCTGGCCATGTAGATCACGGTAAGAGTCTACTGGCTAAAACATTAACAGGTGTTGACCCTGACCGTTTACCTGAGGAAAAGAAACGTGAGATGACGATTGACCTCGGCTTTGTCTTTTTTCCAATTAATGAGCAGGAAGAAGTAGCAATTATTGATGTTCCGGGTCATGAACGTTTTTTAAAAACAATGATCGCAGGCGCCAATAGTATCAGAATGGTTTTATTCGTTGTAGCAGCTGATGAAGGTATTATGCCGCAGACTGTGGAACACCTGGATGTCCTAAAACTCATGCATATTGAAAAAGGAATGATCGTAATCACCAAAATAGACCGGATTGCTAAAGAATATGTCGCAGTCGTAGAGCAAGATATTGGGAAATTGGTAAAAGGAAGTTTTTTAGAAAACGCACCGATCTTTGCAGTTTCTTCACTGACAAAGCAAGGAATAGATGAGTATAAAAATGCATTAAGAGATTTTTGTAAAGACATAAAACCACTACCCGATGATGGGATCTTTAGGTGCCCAATTGATCGAATCTTCACAATGAAAGGGTTTGGCACAGTCGTCGCGGGAACTGTTCTTTCAGGTAGAATCAAAAAATCTGATACAATTGAATTGTTGCCTGAGGCTAAAAAAACACGGATTCGTAATCTCCAGGTGCATAATGAACCAGTCAAAGAGGTTATTGCTGGTCAACGAGCAGCTTTCAACCTGATGGATTTAACGACCAGAGATGTATTCCGAGGTTGCGAGCTAAGTATTCCAGATTATCTTGAACCTACTCAGGTAATAGATGGTCGAGTTTCTTTATTAGCGAAAGCTCAGAAGCCGTTGAAAAATAACGACGTGGTGCGTTTCCATAAAGGGGCCTGTGAGGTTATATCACGTGTTATAACACTTGATAAAGAGAAGATAGAACCTGGTGACGAAGGATTTGTGCAATTTAGGCTTGAAAAACCAGTTGTTGGAGTACGCAATGAACGTTTTTTGATAAGATCGTATACTCCGATAAAGGTAATCGGTGGTGGAAATCTTCTTGAGATCTATGCAAAAAAGAAAGGCTGCCGCTTTAGAAAGGAACGAATTGATTATCTCAACAAACTCCAAACAGTAGAGAATGAAGATGTTGTTGAAATAGTTATGTACTATGCTTTTTATCCAATTGCTGGTGAAAAAGAGTTGGTGAAACTGACAAACTTACCTATAAATATAGTGAGTGCGCAAGTTCAAAGACTACTTGAAAAAGATGTAATTCTAAGACTCAAAGATAAGTCTATTGTCCATCACAAATTACTTGAAGAATTAAAAAAGAAATGTCTTATTTCAGTTGAAAAATATACTAATGCGAATCCTTTAGAAGTATTGATGGGTAAAGGTGAATTGGCAAGGGTTTTAAAAATTTCTCATTCACGTCTATTGGAAAGAACTCTTGAAGAACTAAGAGAAGAAGGTAAGATTGAGTTAAATGCTAGAGGAATTAAAATCGTGGGTTTTGAGATAAAGATTTCTTCCAAGGCGCAAAGAATGTCAGATGCAATTGAGAATTTTGCTCTTGAAAGAGGATTCAAACCTTTTAAATTCAATGACATCATTTATGGTTTATCTAAACAAGATCCTGGGCAAGTAAGGGATTTATTGAACTATCTTTTAAAGAATGATATGATTATTGAAATACTAAAAGGGATATATCTTCACAAAAAGATGTTGGAACAGGCAAAATCGAAGCTGATTCAACATATCAAAAGAGAAGGGTCGATTCGCGCAATAGAATGCAGAAACCTACTTGGTGTATCAAGAGAAGCAACCAAACAGATTTTGGATTACTCTTTTAATCATGGGATAACGATTCGGACGAAAGGAACACATCGATTACCAGAAGCTAAAGAGCAGGGTTAAAAATGCTTTCGAACACAATAAGCAATATGCCATTAACTAAGTGTTTAAATCTAATATGGTCCCTCGATAAACTCGGGACGCTAAACTTTATTGTCAAATTGAAGATTTGGACAAAAGTTTGCGGGGGCGGATGGGTGCTGGTGTGCCTGCTGGACTTCAAATCCAGATGTCCTTCGAAAGGGGGACGGTAGGTTCGATTCCTACACGCCTCCGCCAAGCTATGGGGAGCAGAGTACAGGAAACATGAACATGAGACTGGTGGAAAATGCTAAATGTTTATGGCAAATGGCTATCCGTATGAATCCATATCGTTATCCGCGGACATCTATGTTTCTGCGAAGCAGAAAGGAGGTTTTTTGGAAAAAGGTGTTCTAGTTATTGGTGGTGGCATTGCTGGTATGCAGGCTGCGTTGGACCTTGCTAATTCAGGTATCAGAGTCTACTTAGTTGAAAGAGGTCCAAGTCTTGGTGGCAGAATGGCACAATTGGACAAATGTTTTGCCTCAATGGATTGCGTGATATGAATTCTTGGACCAAAAATGATGGATGCCGGCAGGCATCCCAATATTACACTTCTTACACTTAGTGAAACAAAAGAGATAAAAGGTGAACCTGGCGATTTTACAGCAAGAATTCTAAAACATCCTAGATATGTAGATATTGATGAATGTACCTCATGCAATGATTGCAGTAATGTATGTTCAGTTTCTACGATCAACAAATTTGAACTTGGATTAAGTTTCTGTAAGGCAATATTTAAATCATTTCCTCAGGCTGTACCAGGTAAATTCGCAATTACTAAACTCGGGTGGCCACCATGCAGATATACCTGCCCTGCTGGTGTTAATGCCCAAGGTTACATAGCGCTCATTTCTCAGGACAAGTATGATGAGGCTCTGGAATTGGAAAGAAGAGATAATCCATTTCCGGCAGTGTGCGGTAGGGTGTGTACACATCCATGTGAAAAAGAATGTAAACGCAAAGTTATTGACGAACCGCTCGCTATTGCCCAGCTTAAACGTTTTATTGCTGATCGAAAGCCTGAGAGTGAAGAGAAAAAACCGAAGGCAGAATTAACCAAGGAAAAAGTTGCAATTCTTGGTGCTGGTCCTGCAGGACTTTCCTGTGCTTATTTTCTTGCAAGACGTGGGTATCGTTCCGTCGTGTTTGAAGCAACCAATCATTCTGGAGGACTTCTCTACTGGGCAATTCCGCGTTTCCGCTTACCAGAAAAGGAGTTGCAGCGTGATCTAAATTATATCAAAAGCTGGGGTGTTGAGATAAAAATGAATACTGTGCTGGGTAAGGATTTTGGTATACAAGACCTTTTTGACAAGAATTTCAAGGCAGTATTCCTTGGTTTGGGAGCAGCGAAAGAGAAGAAAATGGGTATCGAGGGCGAGGATTTAAAAGGCGTGGAGTTGTGCGTTGAGTTTCTCAAGAAGGCAGTACATGATCGCAAAACTCCTGTAGGGAAAAAGGTTGCAGTTGTAGGCGGTGGGAATTCTGCTGTCGATGCGGCGCGCACTGCATTACGTCTAGGTGCTGAGGAAGCATTTATTGTGTATCGTCGCTCACGACGCGAAATGCCTGCAAATGAAGAAGAAATTATTGAAGCCGAAAAGGAAGGTGTAAAAATAAACTACCTTACCAATCCCACTAAAATTATTGACAAAGATGAAAGGGTTGTGGGTATGGCGTGTATCAAGATGAAGTTGGGTGAGCCTGATGCTTCAGGTAGGCGTAGACCCAGTCCCATTAAGGGTTCAGAGTTCACTATTGATGTTGATATGGTGATACTGGCCATAGGACAGGCAGCAGATATAACTTTTTTAAATGAAAGCAAGGAAAAATTCCGCATTACACGATGGGGCACATTTGAGGTTGATCCTGATACGCTTCAGACAACAATCCCTGGTGTATTTGCTGGTGGTGATGTAGTAACAGGTCCTGCAACAGTGATTGAAGCAATTGCCGCGGGAAAAGAGGCGGCAGAGTCAATTGACCGGTATATACAGGGCATTGATCTCAAAGAAGGAAGAACAATAAAACAAAAGCGTGTACAAGATGAAGATATCGACATTCCTGAAAACATAGAGATGCAGGAGAGAGAAAAAATGCCCTTGCTTGAGTTGAAAAAGGCGAAGGTAAGCTTTAATGAAGTAACCCTTGGATTCACTGATAAGCAGGCAAAGAAAGAAGCAAACAGGTGTCTTAATTGTGCAATCTGCTGTGAATGTCGTGAGTGTGAAAAAGTCTGCGAACCGAATGCGGTAAGACTTGATATGCAGGATGAGGTTGTTGAACTTGATGTTGGTGCTGTTATTATCGCAACTGGCATAGACTACAAGGACCCTGTTGAAGCGAGTGAATATGGTTACCATAGATTTAAAAATGTTATTACAAGTTTTGAATTGGAAAGACTACTTTCAGCAGGTGGACCGACTAAAGGAGAACTTATAAGATTTACTGACAACAAACCCCCCAAGAAAATTGCTTTTATCAACTGCGTGGGCTCAAGAAATATGCGCCGGGATATACCATATTGTAGTCGGATATGCTGTATGAATGCAATAAAGGACAGTCTCATAATAAAGGAATACATTCATGATGCTGAGATTTATATATTCTATATTGATATAAGGGCATTTGGAAAGGGATTTGAAGAGCTCTACAATCGTTCTTTAAGAGAGGGAATCAAATACATCAAGGGTAAACCGTCTAAGGTCATTGAAGACCCGGATACTGGTAATTTAATTCTTTCTTTTGAAAATCAAAATACAATTAAGAGTGAAAAAATGACAGTGGATATGGTTGTATTATCTTCGGCCATAATTCCCGCAGCAGGAGCTAAGGGGCTAGCCAAGATTCTGGGTGTAGAAATCGAAAAAGATGGTTTCTTCAAACAAAAAGATGTCTGTGGCTATCCGCTAGAGTCTACTCGCGATGGCATTTATCTGTGCGGCTGCGCTACCGGACCAAAGGATATAACCGATTCCATTGCTGAGGCATCAGGTGCTGCCGCGAAAGCAGCATTATTAGTCGAAGAGAAAGTGGAAGAAAAAGAAACCGAGATTCCACAGCGAGACATATCCGGAGAGCCAAGGATTGGTGTCTTTGTATGCCATTGTGGTTTGAATATCGCTGGTTTATTATCATGTGAATCATTGGCTGAATATGCCAAAACACTTAAGAATGTTGTCTTTAGCGAGGACGTGCTGTTTGCCTGTGCTGAATCAACCCAGCGTCAAATTCAGGAAAGGATTAAGGAATATTATCTCAACCGGGTTGTCGTTGCAGCGTGTACTCCTAAAACCCATGAGCCAATATTCCAGGAAACACTCTCAAAAGTTGGACTCAATCCGTATTTATTCGATATGGTAAATATCAGAGACCAATGTAGTTGGGTACATCTGCGTGAGCCTGATGCTGCAACAAAAAAAGCTAAGGACCTGATAAGAATGGCTGTGGCACGAGCACGGCTCTTGGTACCTCTAAACAAAAGAGAAATGGAAGTAGGACAGAAGATTCTGGTTATTGGCGGCGGTATCGCTGGTATACAAACTGTAATCGATATGGCAAATCGTGGATTTGAAGTCCATCTTGTGGAAAAAGAATCTGTACTGGGTGGAAGAGTATCAAAATTGGCGTCACTCTATCCTCGAGGTGAGTCTGGCAAAGAGCTCGCTAATAAAAAAATCTTCGAACTTCAAAAATTGGACGTATATGTTTATACAGATACAGAAGTACAGAACATTCAAGGATTCGTTGGAAATTTTGATGTTGAATTGAGATCAAAAGCCCAAAACGAATCTACTCATCTTAAGATAGATGCCATTATTCTAGCACTAGGTTCTGATTTGTATCAACCTGATGAGACACACGGTTATAGAAAATTCAAGAATGTTTGTACAAATATGGAGCTTGAACAGATGCTTTTGCAGCAAAATCTACCTGATAGAACCAAAAGCATTGCCTTTATTCAATGTGTTGGTTCACGCACGAAAGATGGAAATCCAGGATGCTCAAGGTACTGCTGTCAAGCAGCAATCAAACAGGCGATTCTTCTGAAGGAAAAGGGTATAGATGTTGCCGTATTTCATCGGGGAATCAGGGTATATGCAAAAGGTGCTGAGATGATGTATCGTAAAGCACGAGAGATAGGCGTGTTGTTCTTACCTTATTCTGAAGATTCTCTACCTGATATCAAAGGAGAAGATAAGGCAGAATATGTTGAGGTATATTCTACGGATTTGAACACAAAAATTGCGGTGTCTGTTGATACGATAGTTCTTTCTGTTGGGATGATTCCGAAGCTCAGAGAATCGCAACGTCTATCTGAAATACTTAAGGTCCCAAAAGGACAAGATGGGTTTTTCTTGGAACGTCACCCAAAGTTCGGACCAGTAGAGACTTCAGTAAATGGTGTATTCTTATGTGGCTGTTGCCAGTTTCCGCAGGACATTGCTGATTCTATTGTCCAGGCATCAGCAGTAGCTAGTAGGGTTTCAGCCCTTTTAGGAAAAGGAGTCATTACTTTGGAACCAATAGTTTCCTCAGTTGATGAGATTCTATGTCGTGGATGTGCAAGATGTGCGGAGATATGTGAATTTACTGCCATAGAAATAGTAGAGAAAGAAAATGGGATCTATGTTGCTCGCGTGAATGAAGCACTATGTAAAGGATGTGGGAGTTGTTGTGGTGTCTGTCCGACCGGTGCAATTGATTTAAGACATTTCAAAATCGAACAAATTAAAGCACAATTGGAGGCGTTATTTGAGTAATCAAACAAGTTTTGAACCCGTGGTAGTTGCGTTCTGTTGTAACTGGTGTTCGTATCCAGCCGCAGATGCGGCAGGTGTTTCGAGATTGCAGTATCCTGCAAATATTAGAATTGTTAGGGTGACATGTGGTGGTAGAGTGACCACGGCAATGGTATTGAAAGCATTCGAATTAGGTGCTGACGGAGTCTTGGTAGCAACTTGCCATTTCGAAGATTGTCATTACATGTTTGGCGCGAAAAGAGCAGCTGAAGCATATAAAGTTACTGAGAAATTGGTAGAAATGGTTGGTATAGAATCTGAGAGATTACGTCTTGAGCAGATATCAGCTGCTGAAGCACCAAAATTTGCCAAAGTAGTAAAAGAACTAGTTGAAGCTGTTAGAAACGTAGGGCCGAGCCCAATAAAGGAGAAGTAAAATAAAAGCTTAATTCTTATTCCTAACTACTTAGATGTCCGTTAATTGACCTCTGTTAATCAAATGACTATCTATATTTTCTCGTTTATCTCAATAATATTACCTTTTGAACTGTGCTTTGACCTTGAGATTCCAATTTAGCAAAGTATACACCTTCTGGTACACAAAAGTCTTGATCGTCAGTGCCATCCCAAGTGATCTGGTCAGATAGTCCTATAGTCAGATAGTCCCATTGTCTAACCAATATTCCTGTTGCACCGTATATTTTCAATGAAATTCGGGATTTGGCGTTTTGGATTTGTAATTTGAGATTTGTAATCTCCCTGAATGGATTGGGATAGACCTGAAGAATTGAGTTCTGAATTCCTTTGTCCTCACGTTCTTCAATTCCAGCCGCTACAGTGACATAGACGTTGATTGAATCCCTCAGTGAAGGATCACCCATTGATGCAACTCTGAGATTAACAATCTCAGTGCCTTCGATGGTTCCCGTGTAAACTTTGATGTCTATATTCTCCTTAATCTCGCCAGCCGCGAGAGTGTCATACATTATGATACCAGGTTCTACTCATGTACCACCCACACAGTAAAGAACAAACCACCCCGGGACACTGTCTATTATTATACAATTGAATTCATAGATATCCTCCAAGCTACCGGTATTGTGTAACAGGAAAAAGAATTCAATGTAATCATTGTATCCAGCATTCTTGACAGTATCGTCAAGGCAGATGAATTCAAAACTGTATTGGGCAAACACGGGAAGAGTTAGTACCAAGACTATAAGACAAATTTTCTTTGTCATGCAACCTCCTAGGTTGTTAGTAGCTAATCCTTTTATCAACAATTGCCTGCAATACCTCCTTTGTTTCCAAGTTCTGAATAAACGCGACAATACCGCATTTATCTTGATCCCAATTGCTCTGTAAGTTAAAATCAATTTCTTTTACTAATGAATCCGGGTAGTACAAATCAACATGTATGCCCTGTTCATCAGGAATCATCTTTCTCACTACGTAGTGAAATGTTGACTCTGGAGCACCTGCTTGGGCAAAATATACATCGTCTTCATATAATACAAGAAATAGGCGATATTCCCCGTCTTCAATTGAATCTATCGACACAATGTGTAACTCAAGGTTGACCGAGGAAGAAACCACATTTATTTCCATTGATAGCCTCAAATTCGGTGATACATTTCTTCTTTGAATAATCCAGCCTTTAAATATAGGATAGTTCTGGCTTGAATCTTCAGTCTGCACAATGCCGCTAATGCCGTCGAATACAGTTGACGGAGAAGTGGTTATTCCATAAAGGGCTTCTCGCGTAGAAACATACTCTGGACTCAAGGTATCGCCTGTAATCCTCCGATGGTAAGCAATTACTGCCAAACTATCTTCGTATTCGCGAGATAAACTATCAAGTGTATGTTCAGCCCAAGGACAGTAGGTACAACGAGCAAAAGTGAAATATTCAGCAAGTACAATGCGTTCTGTTGGCTCTTCCTTCAACTCAGGGGCTTCAGAACAGAAGGATAATAGAAACATCACAAGGAATAAGCTTATGGTTATATTTCTCATATCTCAACGCCAAGAATGACTGCCATTAAGGACAATCAAATTTCAGCAGAAACTCCCTTACTTGACTTATCTAAGCAGAATTACCTTTTCCTCTCGCGTAAAATCATCTCCTTCTAACCGTATGAAATATACACCTGCTGGAAGGTTAAGACCATGTTCATCAGTGCCATACCAAGTAATTTGTTCAGACAATCTAATAGCAGAATGGCCAAATTGCTTAACCAATCTACCACTAACATCGTAAATATTAAGACTGACTTCATCAAAATTAACCACCTGGTATCTAATATCCATTTTCTTACTAAATGGATTTGGATAAATTTGCAGCGTTGGAGTAAGTGCTTCCAGTGTGGAGATTTGTTCTTCGACCCCAATTATTATTGGCATCTCTACATCGTCAATATACCAGCCCTCATCAGTCACACTTTGATCACTGAGAAAGCGGTATCTTATCCGTACGGTCTGTCCTGAATATGCGCTAAGTGAGTATGAAACCTGATTCCAGGAACTCTGCATACCATTATATTCATCAAGTATTTGCCACCAGCCTATGTTATTATCGATCTCAAAATGTCCATAATCCCAACCGGTCTCCAGACGATACTGATGCCAGAATTTTATAGAGCTATCAGGCGTAACGACAAAATAAGGTGAGATGAGTGAAGCAACATTGCGATCAGTGTACTGGTAACTGCCTTCAATCCCACAATACCAAGAACTCGTCGGAGAGTGACTCTTATAGTTGGTGATGTGCCAATTGTTATTGCTTCCTGCGAGTATCCAACCACCCTGGCCCGATTCCATGTCATCAGCAAATCCTGGTTGGTTAGTAATGATAAACTTAACATCGTCAACATCACCTGTTCCGAAATTGATTTGAAAATCCCATTCATGAGGAGATGGACAGCTGGGAGCTATGTCAACATCGATATTTATGACTATGTCGACATCACCCGGACCAATAGATACACTCTGTGGATTGGATGCTAGAATTGTGATATATGGATCTGATGAGTTGATTGTCGCGCCTCCTGTGTAAGTACCGTCGCCGTTATTCTTGCCAGTTAAAAACATCCTGATTTGTTCACCAGGTTGAGCAATTTGGTTATTGTTTCCGCTTAGTTCAGTGAAGGTAAGACCATAGTAATCCATATTTATATCGTCAACGATTGCAACCTCTGCACCCTGATAGATTTCT
Organism: Candidatus Stahliibacteriota bacterium; assembly: GCA_030613445.1. Classification (GTDB taxonomy): domain Bacteria; phylum Hydrothermota; class Tepidihabitantia; order SM23-42; family SM23-42; genus JAUVZL01. Next base: position 12,310 of record JAUWLY010000025.1, read on the forward strand.
CTTGTTGCGCCCTGTACAAAGACAACGATATTACAATTATGCTCTTCCCATGCCGGATTAATGGAGAAATTTCTTGATCTAATGATAGTATCACTGGTTGGAATTGAAACTGCCTCACCGTTAGCATTGGGCACCATATCCCTGCACACATGTTCGACTGTTGTTAAATCGTACCAGTTGTAAGGTATGTCGTTTTCGATGATTACAAAGTGTATGTTTCCACTGACTGTATTTGATGAAGTATTGGTTACTGTTGCGGTTACCAAACCTGTATTGGCAATGGAGTCATAGTTACAGGTAAGATCAACTACTAATGGGCTGGAAATAGCAGTTCTCGTTGTAAAGTCATGCAGGTAAAATGGGTACATAGTACCAGGGCTGCTTATCCCGCCGACCTCAGAGACAATTCCGTCAATCTTTACAGTAGGAACTCCTGTAACACTATAATAACTTGCGCGCTGTGCTCCTTCGGCGGTATAGAATGGGTAGGCTGAAGAAATATGATAACCGATTACAACTAGTGAATCATAAGCACGATTGTAAATTTCAGCAAGTCCCCTTGCTGCACCAGGACAATAAGGTCAACCACCTACCCTGGTGAATTCCTCTGCAACAACAATCCTCTGACTGCCATAAGAAATTGCTGAGAAGACCATACACAACAATAACAATTTCTTCATGTTTCCTCCTTTCTTTGCCAGCTAACGCTGGATAAATATGTCCCAGAATATTCGTATGCTGTTATTTTCTTTCAACTAACTTTAATATTATAGATCGAATAAATGGAAAAGGTGTGGCAGGAAATGAAGATGCGATTTTCGTATGATGTGGTTGGTTAGCTAGAAATAACCCAATTAAGACGGCCTCATAATTAAGAAGCAATCCGCTTCCCTTAATTGAGTTCGTATGCGCTCATCTTACGTATAACATTGTATTATAATTATATATATAAATGGAAAAATGTCAATACCTGACTTTATTTTCTTCATTAGTTTCATGGTTCTTTTTCTCTACCATCAAACAATATTTCCAATGTATCACCTCAGCTTGATGAAGGAAGCAGGCGTTTGCTAAGAGATTCACATAAAAAGCAGAAATCCAACCATTAGCCAGTCTAACTCACCAGGATGTTATAGACAACAAACAGGTAAAGATTCTTGGTAAATGGACCGCACAAAATAGCACAGTAAGAAAAAAGAGAGGGTCGTGAAAGCCAGTCCTTTCTACTTTATGAAAACAACTTTTTTGGTAATTGAGTAACTCTCTATGGACAATCGTATGAAATAAACTCCTTGAGGTAAATTAGTTATATCAAATACATTGTTATAATTTCCAGGATTCTGTGATTCATCAAGTATATTTTCAACCAATCTACCAGTGACATCATATAGTGAGATACTGACCTTACTTTTTTGATTCAAAGCGTAATTGATATTACATTGATCGTTTATTGGATTGGGGTAAATTTGCAGATCCATCTGTGTCGGTATATTTCTCCAGTCAGATTCTTCATCAATCCCGACTAACGGATAACACTTACTCCATATTCTCATGGTATTGGCTGGTCGGTTACCAATTGAATCTACCCAGCCAGTATAGGTGATTAGACTTTGTTCACCTGATCCTTTTGCAATGGCTGGAAATAATTGTTCTCCGGGTTGATTACACACCACAAATGAATTGATAATGACACCTGAGCTATCGACCAACACTCCGTACAGATCCGTCTGACGTCCATCACGACGGTCATCCCAGACCACGAGAAAGTCATCACCATACGGAGTTACGCAGGGATTGCGTTGTGCGTTAGGGGCCATGCACAGAGGAATCCCGTTTGGATCAAGCACGACGCCATCGGTTGTAACCCGGGCACCGTAAATATCCCAGGAAAATATTGGACCATCACGATAATCAGACCAGACGACAAAATAATACATACTATTGAAAGCCACAGAACAATTCTCCTGGGGACCTGATGCGTTTGAGATAAGTATAGCAATTGTATCAATGACCACTCCCGCTTGGTTAATCCGCGCACTGAAAACATCATAATTTGGGGAACTCCCCCGATGCCACACGGTGAAGTAATTTGTGCCATCGAACGCAATCGCTGGATTCCTTCCAGTTCCTTGAATAGTAACGATAATGCCAGCGGTATCTAGGATTGTGCCTGATGGATGAATCCGGGTTGCATATATGTCAGATCCACTATTACGCCTATCCTCCCATATTACCAAATAAAGTGAATCACCAAATGAAATGACTGGATTTCTTTGAACAACATTTTCCACGCAGGAAATAGGAATCCCTGCTGTATCAAGGACTATACCAGATGGATTTACTCGAGTTCCATAGATGTCAGGGCGGAATCCATACGGATCTTCCCGGGCATCATCCCATACCACAAAATAGTTTATGCTATCAAAGGCTACTGCGGGATGAAGCTGACGGCTTGCTTCTGTGATAATAGAAATACAGGCAGGATCAAGAATCGTGCCTGATGAGTCGAGCCTCACGCCATAGATATTTTCATCAATCGTACGCGTATCCTGCCATACTACAAAATAATTAGTGCCGTCAGAAGCAATGGATGAGTGAACTTGATTGTATGCAGACGATGAAACAATTAAACCTTCTGGATCAAGTACTGTTCCAGATGTATCAACACGTGAACCATATATATTGATATCCCAGGGAATTCGACCGTCTTGCCACACCACAAGATATGACGTACTTCCGAAGGCGACAGCAGGCTCGAACTGGCAGTCGAGTGCTTCCGAAAGAACTATCGGTGTGGTATCGAGGACTACGCCACCTCTACTTACACGGGCGCCATACAAATCATATTCGATTCCCACATAATCATGCCAAGTTACGAGATAGTTCTCCCCGTCACACCCGGCTGATAACGCCCATGTCCAAGGATCACCTGTTGAGCTAATGAAAATGCCAGTTGTATCCAAAACTATACCTGATTCATCAATACGACAGCAATAAACATCGTATGTGCCATTTCGTTCGTCCATCCACGCAACAAGAACAATCGAATCATTAGTGGCTATTGAGGGAAGAATTTGATCATTCACCTCTTTCGATAT
>JAUWLY010000004.1 GCA_030613445.1 Candidatus Stahliibacteriota bacterium
GGCAGGTCTTGACATTCTACAAACAAAGGGTCATTCCAGGAAAAAGGTGGCAGGTCTTGACATTCTACAAACAAAGGATCATTCCAGAAACTTCATCCCTTGGTGACCATTTTCTATTCACTATTCGAGATTTGACCCCACATCCGTTACTAAAGTCTCCATACCTTCTCGTTTCGCTCCACTATCATTGTATTGAGATCTAACGGGTTGTCAAACCGGTTCAACTCACCAAGATGACGAAGATCTTGAGCGCATCGAAAGGTTATAGACAACGAACAGGCACAAATCTGATACATACTTGTCTACAATAGCGATTATAGTTGAATTCCCAGCGGACTATAAGTCCGCAGCGGTTAATAGATGAGAATCGAAGAACCACCAGTCCGTCGGTCTAGCTTGGTTATCATAAGTGTCTAATGTCAAAACCTGGCACCTTTTCAGTTTTTACACTAAGCACTTTTCACCTCCTTGTCTACAAAATAATAATTTTTTTTGTCTCGGATGTTTTCTCTGAATTAAACTTCAGAAAATAAACGCCCGGGGATAGAGAGAAAAAATATTTCTTATTTTGCCATAGACATTCTTTGATAATCATTTTCCCAAGAATATCGTAGATCTTCAAGCAACCATTATTCTGTCGCTGGATTTCTACACCGCCTCTAAGAATAGAAACGGTATTATTATTGCTCTTTATTATATTTTCCCTTTTCACCTCCTCTGCTCCAACTTGGGCAGGAAATTTCAAAACTATTATATCAGAGTTGGAAGAAGTGATCTGTAATTTCCCTGTAACGTAAACATTTCCAGTATTATCAGAAACCATATCACGAGTATTATCAGAATGCGGTGATGGCGGTATATGGGGATGAATATAAGTCCATAGTGAGTCACCTGATAAGGTTAACTTAACAACCACAATCTGAAGAAGATAAGATGCATTCCTAAAACCACCTCCAACATATAGCCCACCTAACCCATCAATGCTTATACAGTTAGCTGCTCCACCAGTGTCGTACGGTCCTATACTAAGGTATTGCCATTTTTCATTACCACTCGAGTCAATTTTAATTACTACAAATAAACTTGTCGTAGCGCCCCCAGCCATCCCACATGCATAGATATTTACCGAATCATCAACTGTAAGATCATAGGCGTTGTCACTAATATTCGCTGGACCATCATAACGATATACCCACTCTTCTTGACCAGTGGGGTCAAGTTTTATGACGCAGAAATCCCACTCATTCCCCCAAGAAGAACCAACAATATAAACATTGCCAAGTGTGTCGAGAGCAAGTTCCTCAGGTTCATCACGATAATTTGCAGGCCCATTATATCTGTATACCCATTTCTCATTGCCCAAAGAATCAAGTTTTATCACTGTGAAATCTGTTGATGTACCTATTCCAGTAGAATAACCGCCAACATAAATATTTTCATCTCGATCAATTGCAAGACAGGTTGCTTCATCATAATCAGCACCAGGACCATCATAAATATGTACCCATTTTTTATTACCTAAAGTATCCAATTTAACTACCATTAGATCATAACTGTTTACATAGGTAAATCCAGCAGCATAAATCCTAAGAGACGGAGAAACATCAATGGTTTTCGCTTCAGCATAATACTCGGTCGGGGTATTAAAATAAATCCATTTCCTATATCCTGCGGTATCTAATTTCACAACAGTAAAACTTTTGGGAGGAGTGCTGCCTGCAATATAAACATTATAATTATAATCAACAACAACATCATATCCAACACTCATTGTATCATCAAGATAAATCCACTTCTCATTACCTTGACTATTCAATTTTATTACGCCACCCTTCGAATTACTAGCACCTAATAGCCCTGTAGCGTAGCAATTTCCAGAGATATCAGTGGTGATTTTGGTTGGCCACTTGCTATCAGAATTTTGATAAACCCATTCTGGGGTTTGAGTAATGATTGTGTATAGGAGACTGAAAGTGATAACAATCAACTGCATGAGCATAATCTCGAGACATTATTTGAACTGAACATCATGGGATTATGTTTACAGAGAATGTGAAAAAATCTTACGTTTACGTTATTCATTTTTACTCCCTTTGTCCTTACCTCACTTGCTACTAGTTTCGGGGTTGTCCCATTCACTATTGAAATTCGGTAACGAACCTTATTCATAATGCTAAACAACAACACTCTTGTCAAGAGCCATGTGCAAGCGTGAACACACCGTGTAGGTAAGGTGGCAGGTCTTGACATTCTACATTCAGGATAAACTTTAAGGAACTTCTCGATGCCCCCGCACTTTTACAAAAGTGCTCGGTTACTTGAAGGATAATAGATATCAGTAGAAGCGTTGTTGACATATGCAAATTTGTAAATATAATATCAGTGCCTAGTGCATAGTTCTTATTTCATACTGCACGAAGTGCAAGCCGAGATGCTTGTATTGAGCTTGCCGAAATAGCGGAATTGGGAGTAAGCGGCGGACTCTCGGAGATCCCGCACTCCGTAAGCGGGGAAAATCTTGATTTTGCAGTCCGTTGGGAAAGTCGTATGTAATGAAAAATATGTATGAGTGATATACTTTAGTTGCCGAGATGGCGGAATTGGGAGACGCGGCGGACTCAAAATCCGCAGTTCTGAAAAGAGTGTGGGGGTTCGAGTCCCCCTCTCGGCATAAGGGGGGCTTTGCCCCCCTTATCTCCACTCGGTTTTTGTAAAAACACCAAAAACCTTCATGGAGACCTCAGAACCCCCCAGGGTCGTCATATCACATACGGATGCTATTCAAGCAAACGCTTTACCTCCAAAAAGGTTTGTTTGTCAGCCTGACTCTATTTATACATTAAGGATGGGGATCCCCTACGGGGAAGCTCCAAGAAACAAACTCCAAATTCCAAAATTATCTTGACATAGTGATTAATTTGTAGTATCATTTATTAATCATGATTATCCAAATTGCTGTATTAGCTTTCAACATCATTACTATACAAGCGGATTTTGCAATCTGTACCAAAGATGAAAGTCAGTACTATCCAGAGCCTATTTATGCAAACAGTCAGTTTTATACATTCTGGAATGATCACCGTTTTGGTACTGAGTATTGCCTGTACGGTGCAAGGATCAGTGAATCGGGCACGGTCATTGACCCTGACGGTAAAGAGCTTTTTCGAAACCAGTTTGACGCTGACCCTGCCGCGGCCTTTGATGGAACGAATTTCCTGGTGGCATTCCGTGACAGCTGCTGAACGGGCGGTAATATTTACGGGGTGCGGGTCACTCCAACGTGCGATTCAATAAATTCTCTCTGTATTAGCGATGCTGCAAATATTCAGAAGGCACCGGATATAGTCTTTGGCGGAGGTATGTATTTCACAGTATGGTCTGATGCACGGGGTGGAACATACATGATCTTTGGTGCCCGGGTGACTACATCTGGGAATGTAGTGGATCCAGGTGGTATTGCAATTAGCAATGGATCAGGTGATTTACCAGCAGTTGATTTTGACGGTTCACGGTTTTTTGTGGTATGGTCATGGGCGACAACAATTGAAGGTACATTCGTCACCACTGGAGGCGCGCCACAGGATAGCGTGAAAATCGCATCAGGTACATCGGCTGTTTATGCACCGAATATTGCCTTTGATGGAGCGAATTATCTTGTTCTCTGGCTTGCCTGGACTGGATCAGGCTATGAGATTCTTGGACAAATGGTTTCACCATCCGGTGTTCTGGTTGGTCCACGATTCACTGCGGGTGTAACCAATATAGCCCTTAAACCAGGTCTCAGTTTTGACGGGACTCATTATGTAATTACGTGGTCTCAATCATTTGATATCTACGCACGTCAGTATGATACTTCTGGTTCACCACTTGGCCCGGCATTTCTTGTCTCAACACATTCGGATATGCAGTTCTATTGTGATGTGGCTTCAGGTACAGACCGATATCTCTTTGTATGGGCGCAGAGTACAACATCTGGTTATGACGTCTATGGGAATATAGATGTGGTCATTGGTATCGCGGAACAGAATACATATGCAGAACGATCCTGCTCGATTAAATCAGCTTTAATCACTGACTATATGTATTTTCATAATCCAATTAATCAAAGAATCAATGTATTTGATATCAATGGTCGTTGTATTGGCACGACAAGAAACAATAAATTTGATTGCCGTCATCTTGCACCTGGTGTTTATTTTACACAGATAGACGAAAAAATCACCGGGAAAGTAATAAAGGTCAGATAGTATTCCCTACGGGGGAATTCCAAGAAACAAGTGAAACATCAACAATAGATCTGTGGATACTCACATCTTATTTTTGGTTCTTGGAACTTTTTTCTTGGGTCTTAGTTCACCTTCGGTGAACTAAACTGTCCAGTTGTTTAACTTTACGTCGCGCAGACGGACCGTGAATTTCAAAGGCGGTGTACGGTCGATCTCAACGCCTTTTTGCTGGGCACTCACTGTGAATTCTACATTTGCTTCGCCATTCACATTTATAATTGAAATGGGTATAGCTACTTCAACAATTTTATCTATTTTATAGATTATATCAGATTGCTTACCGAGCGTTATGATTGTTTCCACCGGTTTATAGAATTTTATGATATATTCATAGTCAGCTGGATTGTGGTTGGTGATATCCAATCTTATATATAGATTTTTGTCATCAAAACCACAATAGATCATTGAAAACAAACCAGCAAAACGCTGCATTGTACCGCCCATTCTCTTAACCCGGATATGCCCGGCATGAAACCATTCATAAAAGTGGGTTACTTTACCGTCAATATCTGGGGTCATTCGGTCATTTGGCTGCTGGGTTAGTATCTCTTCGATCTTTTTGATTGGCGCGAACAGCTCTCGCGGCGGTTCTTCGCCGATTTTTTTGTATATCCATATTGCATTGAGTCTGAATAGTTCGTCAAAAACATCCGCGACAAGTGAGATATGTTCACCGCCAAACCACCAGTACCAATCACTGCCTTCTAGTATATACAATCGATCCCAAATATTTGGATCAGTTATTTTTTTCTCGACAAGTTTATCCCGAATTTTTTTCACAATGAGCCACGCTTTGTGGTCTTCGGTATGCCCTATCCAAATATTAAAATTCGCACCGATCCAGGAACCAGGGAATAGTGAAGAAAGTTCATTCTTTACTTCATTGCTGTCTAAGAATCCCGATATTGTCGTCGTTCGGATATTGCTTTTTGATAAGCTGTCATACAGCGTATCTAGAAATTCAGTGCCGTCATTGGCATAGCTTTCCCACGCATTCTCACCGTCAAGGATTATCGGGATCAGGAATTGGTCAGAAGTTGGCAGGGTATTTGCGATATTCTCCAACCTAGCAACCAAGTCTTCTGCAGCTTCTTTCTGTTCCCATTGATTATAGACAAAGCCAATGAGATCAGAAAGGATATGATCCCGGAATACGATATTTATGTCGTTGTATTTCCATGGTTTATAGAGTAGGTCAGGACGATTAGGTATAACAGTATCTTCGCGTCGGAAAGATCTCTCAAGGCTACGCGCAAGGATTTCTTCGTCTGTGGCGAGCCATTTGATATTGAATTCTGATAAAAGAGGAATTAATTCCTGACAAACGCTTCCTTCAGACGGCCAGAGTCCTTTTGGTTTTTGTCCAAAGAATTTCTCAAATACATTTATGCCTTCAGCTATCTGTTTTTTTGCATCTTCTATATAGGATATCTCAAATGGGATAGCAAGATTAGGATTTGAAGCTTTTGCAAGGTTGCTATTTATCAAAAGCGGCAAAATGGGATGGTATAAAGGTGAGGTACTAATTTCAATTTGACCTGATTCCAGCGCTTTCTTGTATTCATCAATAACTGAACCCATGATCCTGTTTTGAATAGCGATCACGCGATCTTTGTCTTCTTCCTTGAAGTTCTTGCCCTTTTTGTACAGGTCTTCGATTTCAGTGCGGAATATGGGATCTACCCACACAAGGTTCGCCCAAATTTGGAGGTCACGGAATTCATCAGTGGTAAAGCTCTGGGCGATGGTTGGCAGTTCTTGCTCGACAATATTCTTACCTCTTTTTAAAAGGAGTGAGAAATACCGGCGGTTTATTTCGATCATGTGCTCCCAATTAGCAAGGAAAAAATCTCTTAAGATATTAATTTTATCTTCGACAGTTAGTTCCTCAGCTTTTTTCTTAAAAAGAAGAAATTGCCTATCAGTACATCGGTTGTTCTTGTAGTCATCGATTTGAAGGAGTAACGACGGAGTGAAGTTGAACGTAAGGTGGATATCAGGAAATTTTTGGACATGCTTGAGCATATCCAAGTAGTCTTTAAGGCAATGTAGTCTCACCCAGGGAAGGGGTAGAGTACAATCGTCAGGCTTGGAATATATAGGTTTATGAAAATGCCAGAGGAAAGCAACTGATGTATTACTCATACCTCGCTACGCTCGGTTCGATGACGTCAATCATTGAAGTAACCAATATAGAATCTGGCATCAGACACGATATCTGGAGGAGGGTCTTGTTCAAGCAGTTCTTCTAATATTTCCCTGGCTTCTTCTCTATTGCCGAGTAAACCGGTTACACGAGCATGAGCAAGCATCCCCATCAAGTAAAACGGAGATTCTTTGTCAGCAGATACCTTTTTGTAATACCCAAGGGCTGTTTCATAATCCTTTAATCCCTCAGCTGAACATGCTGCACCGAAACGAGCCGACGGAACAAGCAAGTAGTCTTTCTTCTGCACACTCAAGAACTTCTCAAAATTAGTCAGGGCCTCATCAAACCTACCGGTATTGTAGTATATTGTTCCCAGATAGTAATAGCCTATCTTTCCGGCTCTCGTATTTGAGTATTGTGAAGTTAGATCGAGGAGCGTATTTTCAGCTTCTTGAAACCGGCCCATTATAACCAGTCCCATCGCCTGGGTATGGAGCATATCTGCTTCAGGATTTTGTTTTTCACGACCTGGTACGAGAACAATCACAAGAATAATAGCAATAAGCACTACCGCGGCAATAAATATGGATGTTTCACGATGACGCACAATATACTTAATACCCTTGTCCATTAAAGTCTGGAATTCATCTTTTTTGTAATGTCCCCTTTTCATTTGTTGCATAATTTCTCCTTAATTAGATAACTACGTTATATTCTTTTGCGCCTTACGCACTACGCTCGACGCTGTACGCAACTACCCCTGACCCGACTCGAACGGGTGACCTGCGGTTTAGGAAACCGCCGCTCTATCCTGCTGAGCTACAGGGGTAAAGGGGGACACCCCCTTTTATCCAAAAAACTTTTGAAAAGGCATCAAAACTTTTTCGGATGCCTTGAATCCCCCGATTTACGCTCACTAACTATGCGCGTTACCGTCTCAAACGTAGTAACGTCCGAATTTCTCTTAATTAGTCCTTAAGCTTACGGCAACTTGCTCAGGGGACACCCCTAAATAGTAGATACCAGACACTAAGAACTAGACACTGCCTTTTTTCACTAGAATCTATCATCTAAACATCTAGTATCTATCTTTTGTATTATAGTGAATTTTGTGATTTAGTCAATAATGGTAGGGCAGATTCAGGATGCAGGAAAAAGCTACAGGCAAGTACAAAACCACGTATTGTTCGAGTGAGCGTAGTGCTTGTCCGCCACGTCGTATGGAGGGAATCGATGCCAATGTTGTTCACTTCTGTGATGTGATTACAACAAGGCCTGCCCCGTAGTTCGGAGAACAGCGGGGAGCATCCCGCATTCCGTATAATGTAATTGTACGGGGTCATTTCGAGAAGTGTAGCGACGCCTGCCCCGTCAGTTGATTAACATACGGGGAAACAATTTTATATTTGTCGAATGTCAAGCCCTGCCACCTTTTCCCGCTCGGGATACTGAGTTTTGCAATTCCCGTAAACGAAGATCCTCGTTCTTGAACGGGACAAATCCTAGATTTGAGCAAAATTCGTGACAGTCATTATCTTCTTGTTAAATTAAATGCAACGAGTAAACTCGTATGATTACGCAGATGAGAATAGCAGATCACAGTGGTATATACGACAAGAAAAAGCGAAAGAAGCGAAAATGGGTAATTCTACCCCTAGGGTTTTAGGTACTTATACGTAGATGCTATGTTTAAGTTGTGTAAGGAGATGTTTTCTTCACCATATAAGTGTTGAAGAAACACAATTATTATCTAGTGTCATTAAAGGAAAAAGACACTATTCACTCTTGACAAACCTGGGATTTTGGATATAATTAAGATAATGAAGAAAGGTATACAAAAGTCGACATCGGTAGATTCGTATTTGCAGTACGACTGTTCGTTAAATACAGTTTGGGATGACAAAGGAGGTATTTTTGAGAAATGAAAAGTGATAGTCAGTCAAAAGTATTAGGAGGATTAGCCCTGTCTTTGTACTTTTGGATCACTCGAAGTTTAAAATATCTCTAAGTATTTCAATCAAATACGGATATCCGATGTTAAACCGTATTTACGGTTACAGACTTTGATGACTAGAGAATATCTTTTTGTCTCATGGCTTGTGTCTATTGACGGATTTGAGTTGTGGGACTTATCGAGATAGAAAGGAGGTAATATGAGCCGGAAAGAAAAGGTAACAAAAGTGATTGATGGAGATACATTTAGAACAGCAAGTCGAAAAGGGTCTGTAAGACTTGCCAATGTAGATGCTCCAGAAAAAGGAAGACCTGGTTCTGCCAAGGCTACAGAAGCACTTCGTAGAATGATTGAAGGAAAAGAGGTGCGTATTGACACTGTAAGTCGAGATAAATATAGAAGAGCTGTTGCTAAGGTTTACGACGGACGTAAATCTGTTAATAAAGCAATGATGAAAAAGCTGAAAAACTAGAAGGAGATAAGTCTTATATCATTTGATGATGATACATTATACAAAATATATAAATGCACTGACGGTCGCTGCCATATTTGCGGTAAAAAGTTGAGTTTCGTGAATTATGCATATTCTGGAAGAAGAGGTGCATGGGAAGTAGAGCATTCCAAGCCAAGGGTTAAAGGAGGTTCTGATTATCATCGTAATCTTTATCCAGCATGTATAAGTTGCAACTGTGAAAAAGGCACAGCTACCACGAAAACAGCACGATCGTGGCATGGTCGCAAGCGAGCTCCATTATCAAAAGAGAAGAAAAAGGAAACCCAAACTTCAAACACTGCTATCGGTGAATTTATCGGTGGAATAATAGGTTTATTCATTGCACCATGGGTTGGTTTAGCTGGTTTATTTATTGGATCTAGCGTAGGTTATAATATAAATCCTGACAAGAGATGAATAAAATTGTTATGTTAATATTGTCCAAAAGTCTAGGAGGAAATATTTGTGCAGAATGACAAAAGTTGGAAAAAGTATGAACAAGTCACATCATTTATCCTGAACAAATTAAACGACGTCAAAAACGAACTACAATTAAGCAGGATTGAGCAAAAACAGAGGTTAAAGGGCAAAAGTGGTAACCTATGGGAAGTGGATGCCGTAGGATATGACGCTGTGAACGGCAAGCCCGTTCCAATAGAATGTAAGTTAAGATCAAAAGATAAAATACCACAGAATGCTCTAGCGGATTTCGCATACAGGATACACGATGTTGGTTGTGAAAGGGGTATAATGGTTACAACAATTGGACTGCAAGAGGGCGCAAAAAAAATAGCGATAACTGAAAATATTGAGATAATCAAGTTAAATAAGAATGCGACAGCAGATAGGTTTGATTTAGTCCTACCTAATCGAGGTCAGCATCATCTTGGACTAGGTGGCAAAGCAAAATTGAAAGATGAGGTAACACTTATTGAAATCCGGGATTCAAATGGTAATATAGTAAAGAAGGACAAGTAGTGGAATGTTGGTATATTGTACTCATGTTGAATGATATAAAATATTACTGGTTAAAAACAAGGTGTTTATTGAGGAAATTTCAGTATGAAATATTTACTATAGCACCATAATGGCTATTACAAATTCAATAACCTAAAAAGGAGAAGGCACTATGTGGAAGATAAATGATAGAGATATTATACATTTTGGGCGCTCACCTGGTGGAGATCAATTTACCGAATTGCTCGATGCTTGTATCCGAGCACAAGCCTTCGTATGTGGTATTCCAGATTCTGAAATTCGTACAAATCTTAGCACTACTATTCAAGATGGTGGCGTAGATACCCAGGTGTGTAAACCAGTTAGTGAGGATCCGACAGGATGGTTAAAAGATTCCCAAACTATTTGGCAGTATAAAGCAACCGTTTTAAGTAATATTATCGACAAAAAGTACAAACTTAAAAAACTAGAGAAGGAAGTTAATAAATCACACGCCAAAGAATGTATTAAAAAAGGCTACGCTTATCGTCTCTGTGTGTGTGATAATATAGTCAGTGAGCAGAAAGAAACGATTGAGAAATCATTAAACAGTATTATTCGAAAAATTAATACAGATGCGCCATTAGGTAAAGTGTTGGCTGTTAGTGATATCGCCGTTTGGGTAAACCGCTATCCTGCGTTAGTACTCTCCTATTTTCGTTTTGACCTGCCTGTTTTGCATTTAAAAGCTTGGGGTAACAATATTACTACTGTAACACCAAAATTTGTTCCTGTACCAGAATGGCAGGATATTATGAATGGGATTAAACAACATGTTGATTTTAGCAAAAAGACGACGGATGTGGTTTTTTCAATTTCTGGCGAAGCCGGAGTAGGCAAAACTCGCATGGTTTATGAATCATTGAATTCAATTCCACAGGCAACAGCACTCACTGTGTATACCAGTGATGATCAAAGTGCATACAATCTGGCAATAATGCTGGCCAATAATTTTGAATTACAAGCGATTGTCGTTGTTGATGAATGTGATGTAGTCTTGCGAGAGCGTCTGCGTGATTTATTACGGGGTGCAAAGAACCGTGTTCGTATAATCACTATTGATAATTCTGGTGAGCGGTTAAGATCACACATGCCTGAGATATGGCTAGAAAAGATACATCCCAATATTGTTGAGACAATTTTAGCTGAAAATTACCCAGATGTTTCTGAAGAACGCAGGCATATATATTCAGATTTGGCTGGTGGTTTCGTAAGATTAGCTGCAGATCTTTGTCAAAATGACAAGTCGATAGTTAAATCCGGCACCGTGACTTCCGCTTTCAGAAATATTTGTGATTATCTACACAGACGGCTTAACTCGGAGGAGTTATCTGTTTTGGAAGCGTTGTCCTTATTTTCTAAGGTTGGCATGAAAGGTGATGTGTCAAACCAATTAAATGATCTATGTAAGCTGATACATATGGAAGATCAAAATTTTAGGGAAATTGCCAATCGTTTGCATGACACCTGTGGTTTTATTGGGCGAGGTGGTCGGTTTTATTATGTGACCCCTGAGATAATTGCTCAGATTGCGTTTGACTTCGCGTGGAACCATTGGGCTGGCGAACTTGAGGAATTTCTCAGTAAGACACCCAGTTCACTACTAGAAAATTTTCTCAAGCGAGCTAGTAAAAGTGCAAAGGAGGAAGTACGCCATATTGTCGGCAATTTTTTTCGCAAATGGGCTAACACCTTGACGGGCACTGACCTTGCTAGTGTTGAAAAAACTAAGCGATTAGTAACTTTAGTGGAAGTAGAACCACAGACTTATTTACCTATAGTATATAAAATAATTGATAAAAGCAGTCAAAAACAATTAATTAGCATAGAGGGCTATAGTATCGGTGCACGGTGGGGGCCACGCCGCTTACTTGTGTGGTTGATAGAACGTATAGTTGGATTTCCAGAGTACTTTCCTACAGCTGAAAAGATTTTGCTCAAACTTGCACTGGCCGAAAGTGAGCCGCATATTGGTAACAATGCTACTGGCATATGGAAACAACTGTTTCGTATATCATTATCTGGTACGGCTACACCATTTTCTGGACGACTGCAACTCCTCAGTGATAGAATATTTTCAAATAATAGTAAGATTTCCCACTTAGCTATTGAGACTTTGGATAGCGTATTTCACTCTATGTTTGCTGGAAGGCTTGTGTATGGTCCAAGTATCATCGCTGGACGCATACCGCCGAAGAAATGGAATCCCAAGACAAAACAAGAATACGCTGAATGCGCCGGCCAAGCCATAACGCTCTTACAAAAAATGGTGAGTTCTACTGATTCTAGTTTACAGCAAATGGCAGGTGAAGTAATTATAAAACATGCAAGAAATTTGTTGGCACTAGGATTTCTAAAGGAAATCAAGTCTATTTTAGATAAATTTTGTTTAGATGACAAAATGTGGCTTCAGCTGATTGAGAAGGTAGGTAATTTCCTGAGATTTGATTGTGATACACAATTAGCTTCTAAGGCTAGATACATTGACGAAGTAAAAAGATGGTTCGAAAGATTTATTTCGGCAGATTTCCATGGAAAAATGTTGACAGTGGTAGGTGTCGGTTCCTGGCATTTTTTAACACTTGAGGATGAGAGCAAATGGAAATCTGAGCTACACTCTTTAGCTACGGAATGCATCAAGAATCCGAATAAACTAGAAAACGAGATTGAATGGTTATGTTCACCTACAGCAAAAGAAACCATGGCTTTGGGTGATGAAATTGGCAAGATAGATAAAGATGGAGCACTTCTTGATATGATGTTCAAATCTGCAATTAATAGTAAGTGCTCAAGATTTGCGGCCGGTTATATTCAAGGGCTTCTAGAATCATCTCCGCAGCAGATCAAACGAGTAAACAAATGGCTTGATAAAGTGCAAACTAAAAATCCTAATCTGGCATATGATTTATGTATGGTCGGAGGAAGACCAACCAAAGCATTTGAACGTGTATTGAAACTCATTGATGACAGAAAATTACCGGTAACACATTTGCGCGGTTTCACTTTTGGCATACACAGAACATCACTTACTCAAGAAGAGTTTGAAAAAATTCTTAAACGTTTGATTATACCAACTAAAGGCAGTAATAAATTGTCTAGGAAAATTGCTATTGAGTTCATAGCATATGGTCTTGCAGATAAGACAAAACAAAAGACAATAGATTTTCTTGAAAGAAAACGTATACGATCGCTTGCTTGGCGCCTTATGAAAATTACTGCCAAAGATGGTGGTGGTAATCCTCATTGGTGGGCTGAGATCCTTGAGTTATTGTCTAATTATGATGTTGACAAAGCAGCACATCTTTCATCCCGGGGACTTGTCAGCAAAAATTATGAACATAAGAAAATGTGTGAGAAAAGCCTTGGCGCACTTGCTCATAAGTCTCCTGATATCGTTATGGAACGAATTGGTGAGGTAATTTTAGATAAAAAATTGGGATGGCATTTTTATATAAATTCATATCGAAGTCTAATTTGTTCTCTACCTGAATCAACAATAATAAATTGGGTACGAAAGCACGGTGTTGAAGCAGCACGTCGAATTGCCAGACATCTACCTAAACCTCATCTGAGTTCTGATGGTAAACCAATTGTACCTCCATTGACTGAATTTATTCTGACGGAATATGAAGATGATGAGAGAGCTTTTCATGAGTTTTGTGCAGGTATACATGCATTGGAAACATATTCAGGGAATATTGCGGCTCGACATGAAGAAGAAGCTGAAATCGCAAAGAAATTTTTTGGTCATCCATTACGGCGAATTAGTGAATGGGCACAAATTGAATACGACGATGCTAAGCGTGAAGCTAAACAATGGCGTGAATATCGGCAAGAATGGGAACTCGAGTAATTGAAAATAGAATAGACTGGGTCAAAAAAATATCAGAATAATTAACAATAAATTCATTGTATTTTGTCCTTATGTGAATTATAAAGAATATAGTGGTAAGTGATAAAAGAAGAAATAACCACCTTGATACAAAAAAAAGACTAAATGTTAAATATAAAAAACTTATTTATTTAGATCAATGGGTGTGGATAAAACTAGCACGTGTTCATTATGGCAAGAAAGAAGATGATATATGGCGTGATGCCTATTTGAAGGTTCTTAATGCTGCTGCTTGCCAATTGGCTATTTTCCCGTTGGATGTTAACAGATGTGAAGAAATAATGCAAATTACAGATTCACGAAAAAAACTTAGCTTTGTTAACTTCGTATTCTTAATTTCAGGTGGTCATACTCTTCTAACATGGCCTGTACTTCAAAATATAGAAATACTTTACTACTTAGTTCACCATAGTATCAATCAGTATTTCATAAGAAACAATATACTTGTTGGCCATGGAATCCAACATGCCTATAGTCGCAACATAAAAATCACAGAGAAGAGCGGTAATTTACCAAGAGACTTTCTGGAACATTTATCTGCCGGTATTTCGCACCCAAATACTTTATGGTGTATACTATTACATGGTGGGAAGAATTGGCGAGAGAAGTATACCAAAGCAGTGAGACCTGCACTGGATAGACTTGAGAGCATACGATTGACAGGTAAAAAATACCTTAATTATGAGGAAATAGTCAAATGGCAACTTAGGGAATCAGGAGTTAATTTTATTAAAGATATGTTTAAAATGGCAGACGAGTTTAATATCAACATAAAACTACCATTCTTTAAGAATGAAAATGAAATAATAGATTTTTTAACTTCAGTACCGACTCTGAATGTCAGCACCAGACTTAATACAACAAGAGATGTTTTAAATCGTCCGGTAAGTAGAAATGATATTCTTGATCTAGCCTACTTATATGTCGCTATACCATATTGTGATTTTGTCTTTACCGAACGATTTTGGGCAAAACAAGCAAATGATTGTAAGTTTGGCGAGAATTATGGGACGATAATTTCTTCAGAGCCACAGAGTCTAATCGAATTTCTCCCTGATTCTGGTTTAAAAGATGGTATAAAAAAGGTATAAAAATATAAAAGAGTAAAGTTGTATTGTTTAATGAGCACTTATCAAAAATAGTAATTAAATAAAGAGGAGTTTTATGAAAGAATATATAATGAAAGAAGGAATTAAGAGGTTTTTAGTTAGAAAATATCGTCAAATGTCAATGTATGTTGCTCCAGAGGAATCAGATGATTACGGTGAAAGGGTAGACGTTATTTTTATTGAAGGAACTGCTAGATCACTTCATATTATTGAAGCTGAGCCAACCTTTGGAAGATGTTTTAATCCCAACCATGGATTTGCTCAATTAGATCGATTTCGAGCTAATTATAAGTGGTTGGCAATTCCCAAAAATGAAACTTATGAATATCGAGAAAGTGCCTTAAGGGGAGTGTGTAATGAATATGGTTTTGGTCTAATTTATGTATATCAAAGTCAGGTTAGAGAGATAATTCAACCAGACAAGACGACTGGTAATTTCCTTGAAGATTATCCTTTTGCAAAACTTGAATGGTATCATCCAAATACAAGGAATAAAAAATGAAACTAACAAAAAGGAAAACCCCCTCTCCGCCACACAACATGGCGGATTCGGGATACTGAGGTTTGCAGTCAAATCATAGATTTGAGAGAAATTCGTGACAGCCATTATCTTCTCGTTGAATTAAATGTAGGGGATTGCGCTTTTTTGATATCTTGCGATACTTTGAGGCATTTGTTTTAACTATTGATCTCTTAACCTTCATTGTATATACTCCTGTTGGAATATCGATGACCATAGGGACTCCTTTCTTTAAGTGCATTAATATAATCAGGAGTCCCTATTTTTTCAAGAAAATTGTGCTTTGCCCGATTTCTGATTAAACAAACCTTCTTCGGTACGATTATTTTTGATTGAAATCGCGTTCTTGACTATTGTTAAATGACATATATAATTTAGTAAAATGATCTTTTAAAAATTCTGGCAAGGTGTCTGTTCTCAAATCTGAGAGGAGGTGGGTATTCAGGAAATTGGTTTGAGAACATGGAAAGAAAAAGAATTGAGATTAACTCACAAAGGGCACCGTTGAATAAAATAATGTAGAAGATTGGATCTATGGCTCTGCCTTCTTTCCACACAAAATGGTTAGGAGCCATAAAAAAGAGGAGGAATTATGAACCGTATTATCTTGATTACAATCTTAGTGTTGATAGTGCCGGCTCTTCTTTCCGCACAGATCAACTGGACTGAACATACTATCGCTGCTAACTTCGACTACGCCCGTTCTGTCTTTGCCATTGACCTGGATGATGACGGTGATGTGGATGTCTTGGGAGCTGCTGAATTCGCCGATGATATTACCTGGTGGGAAAATGACGGCAGCGAGAATTTTACTGTGCATACTATTGATGCTAACTTCAACGGCGCCCGTAGTGTTTTTGCCATTGACCTGGATGATGATAATGATGTGGATGTCTTGGGAGCAGCTGTGGATGCCGATGATATTACCTGGTGGGAGAGTGATCTGGCACCGGGTGTTACCGAAAGAAACTTGGTAATGCCTAAAACATTTAGATTCAACGCATCTACAATTAACAAAAGCAGAACCAGCATCGAGTTTTCACTTCCTGTAGCGACAGGGGTCGATCTTCTGATTTATGATGTAACTGGGAGATTATCAGAAACACTAATTTCACAGAGATTTTCTGCCGGGAACCATATTTTGAATATTAACCTTGAACTTACGGTTGGTATTTATTTCTACAATCTAAAGACTACATCGGGTGAACACGCCATTAAGAAGTTCTTACTCATCGAGTAAAATGTAAACATATCCTAAAAAGGGGTGGTAAAAACATCGGTGTCAGGGAGCTCCATGGGGTCACTTATGAAAAAATTGCATTTCGATGAACTTAGTACAGACTTCTTGACACGGAGCGAATTGTGTATAGACTTTATTTTGAGAAGGTATGTAGAATGGGAAATATAAAAGGAGGAGGGTGATGAATTATAGTCCCAAAAAATCCTTATTGTATATACTATTGTGTATTATATTCTTTGTAAGTTGTGCAACTACAGGTAAATTAAGCAAAATTAGATTAGAGATGACAAAACCTGAAGTGCAATCCTCAATTGGTAATCCTGCGGTTGTTCGGGGATCAATGAGAAATAAATATAACGAAGTTATAGAAGTCTGGGAATACAGGTTATTCAAAACCGATAACGATGCTTTTTTTGATCGTCCAACATATTATTGGTTGTATTTTTGTGAAGATGAATTGGTTCAGTGGGGTGAAGCAGGAGATTGGGAGAAAGAAGCAGATCGTGTTTATGATATAAGATTTAAAAATACACAGGAACTTCAACCCTGAAAGCTATAAAGAAAACATTAACCGTAATCTCCCATGTAAAACATGAACAAATGGGGTAAAATCTTGAATAGTGAATAGAAAATGGTCAATGACAACGAATCTAAAATGTGTAATATACCTGTCCGCCTCAGGAGGAAATCAAGCCCCTTTTTTCCAAAATAAGAGGGTGCAGTGCGGGACACTCTCTAAATGACAGTTATCAGGTGATAAGGTTAGATGGAATACATCCTGATCCAAATAGAAGGAAAAGTAACAAGGGCTTTTGGGATGTGCCTTTGAACATCCTGAAAAATAACCCAAGCCAGATGGTTTGAAGGAAGGAGGCAGAGATGAAAAGATTCTTTTTAATTATAGTTATTCTTTCGGTGGTAGCCGTTACCGGACTTTTTGATTTTGGATATTGTGGTAGTAAAGAGGAGGCTCAGGCTTTATATCTTGAAGCCTCTAAACTCATTAGGGAAGAGAATTATGCTGATGCCAAGGCTTTGTTAGAAAGAATCTTAGAAGAGTATCCTGACGAGGAAATTGCAATAAAGGCTGATGAGAAACTATCAGAGATCAGTAATAAGGCAGACAAACAAAAAAAGGAGCGTACTTTCTATAAAGGTCCGGCTTTATATGTAACCTACCTGTCAGGCAAGATTGAAGCATTTGAGGCATATAAAATTACTAAAAATAACTTGGCAGCTGAGACCGGAGACCCTAAAGATGGGATAATTAGAGCTCTTAGTGCGAAAACCCCTTATCACGAACTTGTTCTTTCCGATATAGATAAAATGCAATTATTTACTTCAGCTTCCGACATGAGCGTATTTCGACTTGAACGAGTGAAAACATGCAGGGTTCCTGCTTACCATCTTGTAGAGGACAAAGGAGTGGTGAAATATACTAAAGTTGATGAAGATGTCTATAATTTAGATTTATCATCTTTGGATGCATATCGTCCTGACCAGAAATACTATCGACTTGGTGGGATTGGGCGGCGGAAGAAAGGGATACTTTCCATATTGGCGGAGCAGTGTCGTGGTGGTTTGAGCGCACCTCTCGACATGGGGTTTGATGCCAGTTTTGTTTCGCAAAAAGTTGGGACCTGGGGAGGAAATCCAGGACCATTTACTCGAATTATATGGACATGGGAAATAATAAACAATTATCGTGAGATTCTTTGGGATAAAGCCCCTGGCACATATCAAGGAGGGATTAAACTTGCTAAGGAATATACGGCGGAACATCCTAATGATCCCAGCATAGAATGGTTTATCGCAGAACAATATGAGTTAATGGGCGACTGTGAAAACTATATCAATTGGTCAAACAAGCAATTAGAGAAAGCTAAGACTCTATCAGTTGAAAGCCAAATAGAAATTGCAACGAAGAATGTCAAGTGGGGCCAAGCTATTAAAAGAATAGCTGTGATGGTAAAAAATACTGAAACTCTTGAACCTACCGAAGAAAATATTTCCAATCTGGAAATGTGGATAGATGAGTTTGATTCGCATTTAGCTTATTATCTGCTGTCTATTATAAAGGAGAAGCAAGGGGAATATAAATTAGCAGAGAAGTTTGCCAAAAAGGCCGAAAAGAAAGTCCAAGAGTATGATCCATTAATGAGTTATGCGGGCTTGGTTGGAGATGATGTAATCCCTCTAAAAGACGCTCAAAAGGCTGCAAAAAAAATCTATAAAGCTCATAAAGATGAAATGAAAAGATTAAGAAAACAGAAGAAATAAGTGATTTTATTTAAAGTGGCTAAAAGATACTGAGTCTGGTCTGGCAATGAGCAAAGAAGGTAACAGGTAAGTTTTTCTAATGGTGGAATTGGGGTCAAATCTTCACTCTTCACAAATCTAAATCTGTAAAAGTGGGAAGAAGTAGGTGTTGAACTTCAATTGACAGTGGTTTTCTTTTGAGTTTATATGCCATAGTTCGCTTTCCTTTGCAAAGGCGAACTTTTGCTATCTTCGCAGGATATTTGTACCCGATATTTCATTGCTTGTCAACAGTGGAATGGACTTGAGTTCGCATTTATAGATGGAAGGCGAATTCTAGTAACGTCCCCAGCATACAAGAAATTTAGTCATTTTTGTACTTTCGTATGCGGGCAATTTCATATAACGGTAAAGTATATGCCCAGTGGCTGGTTGCGGGCGTTTCAGCATCAAGTTACCAGTAGAAAATGGGGTCAAATCTTCACAATTCACAAAGTCTCTGTAATCGCCGTTCCACACGCACATACCGACTATTTATTTCTGGATCGTTTATCTTTTTCTGTAGACGACACCGCAACATGTTTACCGCAGTATACTCTATCCCACCCAGCAATCCACCAATCGCACGCTGAGTAATACCACTATACTTGTAAAGCATATCGGCAACAATGCCGCGCATAACCCCATCACCAGAACGCGCCTTAAGCTTGTCTATCGCAATACCTAAAGCTTCAGCACAATAGGCGACTACCACCTCAGGTGCAATTACCTTCGCTACCATGCCACGATACATCGGCTGCTCGCGTAATGATCCCTTCTCGAGATATTCACCCTTCACCACAGCAACAAAATCATCATCGCCCAATATTGTTTGATACTGCACATCCTCAAAAATATCCTCTAAACCTTCGCTCACACCATCATATAAAAAGCGTTGATAGGCACGTCGACCACCAACTATCTCCAACATGATATCATATTCAACAAAATCAACTGCACGCTTCGCATTTACATACCCAGCCAGGCTACTCCACGGATACCCTTTCACATACTGCCATCGCTCATGGTAATCACGCCTTCGCAATTTCCCTACCCGTACCGGATTAAGATGCACATAGCGTGATAGCTCAAGCAGATAATTATCCGCGTCTACTAACAATGCCTTGTACCGACCCTGGTATAAATGCCCACAGGTGTTATGATGATAATTAAACCAACCCGTATAACAGATATTGAAGCGCCGCATAAACTCACTCAGATTTCCACGTAACGTCTGCAGCACCAAATGAAAATGATTGTCCATTAATACATACGCATAGAGGATTACCCGATAGATCTTCAGTGATTCCATTAGCAAGTTTACAAGCCGATATCGATCATCGTCATCAAAGAATATTCTCCTGCGCTCATTGCCCCGACATGTAACATGATAAAATGCACCAGGGTACTGTATACGAAGTGGTCGCGCCATTACGTATTATACACACATAACCCATTCTGTCAATTGTGAATTGTGAAGATTTGACCCCAATTACCTATGGATATAAAAGACTGCATTAGAGTAGTCGATCTAGCTGTTTCGATAGAAAGAAGAAAGGTTCTTTCACAACCAATCTCCCTTTCTGAAGTAGCGGTGATGAAAAAAATGTGTGATATATACTTTTCGAATCTATTCATGAATTTATTATTAAAAAACAACAAAAAGTTGAAATCTCAATATATTTCTGCACTTATATCCACATTACAAATCAGGTTAAACAAACACATTTAACATTTAATCCCGCAGCGTCTACAATAGACCTACGGACTGCTCGTCCGTGGTGGTGCTGATATTGACAAGACATGGATAATAGTTATCATTAAAATAAAGGATATGGGATGAACACACACTGTAAGAATGTGATTAGAGTTGTCTGTTGTTTTATATCAGTAATTTTTTCTCATTCGTATTTGCATGCGAAATCTTCTAATAATTACTGGGTAAAAACCTATGGTGGTGCCAAATGGGATGAAGGGCATTACGTTCAACAAACATCAGATGGAGGCTACATCATTGCAGGTGAGACAAGTTCTTATGGAGTAGGGCATATTGATATTTACTTAATAAAAGTCGATTTAAATGGTGATACTCTTTGGACAAGGACCTATGGCGGGAAAAGCGATGATTATGCGTGGGCAGTGCAACAGACTAGTGATGGCGGCTATATTATCGTGGGCGTTACAAATTCTTTTGGAGTTATTTTTGATGATATCTACCTTATAAAAACAGATAAAAAAGGCGACATACTCTGGACTAAGATTTATGGTGGCGAGGGCATTAATGAAGGTAGGGCAGTACAACAAGTTAAAGACTTTGGTTATATAATTGTGGGGTCAACACGGTGGATACCAGATGTATATCTTATTAAAACAAACAAAGACGGAGATACGCTTTGGACAAACACATATGGGGGATCGTGCCCTGATGAAGGGTGGTCGGTAAAACAGACTAGAGATGGAAATTATATAATATTAGGCACCACCTTTTCCGCTGATCCACCATGTCCACATATGTATTTGCTGAAAGTGGGGAAAGACGGGTACACTTTTTGGACAAAGACGTATAATGGAGAAGGATATTCTATTCAGCAAACTAATGATGGTGGCTATGTTGCTGCAGGTCGCATTCCGAATCCTCATTGGCATGGTTCGTCTCTCAGGTATGTCCCGTATATTTTGAAAACAGATGAAAATGGTGATACTCTGTGGACAAGGGCATATATTACAAAAGAACAGGCTTCAGCAAGAGTAGTTCAACAAACATGGGATAATGGATATGTCGTTCTCGGAAAAATAATTACGTACCGAGATACAATACACGCTGGAAAGGCTGATAGGAGCGGAATATATCTTATTAAAACAAACAAAGACGGAGACACATTATGGACAAGAGTATACGGTGGGTCTTGTAATTTTCATCCTTATTCTATCCAATACACATCGGATAGTGGGTATATTGTGACAGGTCTAACAGATATCCATGGTCAATATGACGTTTTCCTTTTTAAAACAGACAAATTTGGCAAGTGTCCACCTTTTGATGAATTTTTTAAGATTATAAAGAAAGAAACTAAACCAGATACTGGTATTTCAACTACTCCAACCGTAGAAGAAGTGCCTTATATCAACCTCGATAGTAATATATATAAAAAACCGAAGATATTTAGTACTTCAGAAATTGCAAGAAAAGCTAGTGTTGAAGGAGATGTTGTTGTTCGAGTTTTAATTGACATTGATGGTAGTATCATGGAAAACCAGCTCATGGAATCAAGTGGTAATGAAACATTAGATGAAGCAGCTCTTGATATTGTGAGACAAAGTAAATATAGTCCTGGTAAAGCTCGCCATAGACATAAACGGACATGGATCACTAGAAAAATCGAATTTAGATTTGATGAGTAAGCTAACTAGATATAGCTATTATGCGTAAATATTTACTTTTAATATTTGTTCTTATTATCATTGTAGTTGGACTTGTATTGTTATTGCCAAAGGAAAAAGAAACGCAAACCACTGAAATTTCTAATGTTCAAGATATCTACATGAAGGACACTATTGTATTAAGTGACTCAATTAGCCGGGCTGAAGGTTTCCAAATATTGAAGTACTTTTATAGCTCAAATAAAGAATACTACTTTGAATACGTGTGGATTTTTGCTATGAGTAGTTCGAGTCTTCATTCCAAACGAGGAAAAAGTTATGGCTCACTTTATTAATTAATTGAAGATGATAAATATTACAGTATATGGAAAACTCGTCTTTCATATTACCCTTATAATGTGCTTGTGTCAAATACAGGAAGCCATGTGGTAGTTTTTTATCCTGGGTTTCATCATAAAAAACAAAATGTCTTGGATATTTATAATTCACAAGGTGAAATAGTCAAAAAATATATTGTAGAAGATTTGATTCCTGAAAACAGAATGGATGAAATACGAATTACTAAAAAGAATAAGCTGAAAAGGTGGGGCAGTGGAAGATTAGATGAAGAAAATCATTTTGTGATTGTTAGAATGCCGTTAAAACAAGAATTGCTTTATAAGGTAACCTGCCATACCTTAGCAATCGATCTGAAGACTGGAGAATTGCGACCACTCCAAAAGAAGGCTGAACCCATTTATATCCCTGAACCCGAGTACCCTGAGGCAGCTAAAAAAGCAGGGATTGAAGGAATTGCAGTGGTCAAAGTCTTGGTGGATACAACTGGTAGTATTATTAAGGCAGAAATATTGAAATCCAGTGGTAATGAAATGTTAGATGAAGCCGCTCTCGAAGCCGCAAAAGAGGCTGATTATAGTCCTAAAAAAGTATTAGGAAGACCTGTCCGAGATTGGACTACAGTATCTTTCAGATTTAAATTGAATGGTCAATAATTATGCGTAAACATTTACTTTTGATATTTGTTCTAATCATCATTGTAATTGGACTTGTGTTGTTATTGCCGAAGCATGTTGAAAAGCTAGATCCTGAAACTGTAGTGGCTATTGTTTATGGCCAGAATATTAAATATTCATCTATCCAGGTAACTGTAGATCATCCAGCCATCCAGTATAAGATTCAAGAAGGCATGCTTACAGAAGAACAATTACCTGATTATATTCTCAAAAAAGAAAAAGAGAACCTGATAGCTCAAATCAATGACATCATTTTATGGAAAGCCATTGAAGAATCAGATTTAATAGTAACCCAAGATGAAATCAATAACCATATTGATAAAATTCTTGCTTCTATGACAGCTTCAGAATTAAACGAAGCATATGAAAAAACTAAGCTTTTAGTAAAAGCTGTGAGAGAAGCTCTTGACTTTTCTGAGCGCGCTGATGAGATATACAAGAGTCTCCTTGAACCACATGGTATTCCGTATGACGGTTGGCGGCAAACACTAGAGCAATTTACTGCAATAGAAGAATTAAATAAATTCGAAGCGAACCTAGAACAGGTATTTACCAGGGAACATATTCGAAAGCAATATGAAGAATACACTGAAGGTTTTAGAAAAACAATTCTTAGAAGGAAATTCTTTGAATATCTTGTGAATGACATATCAGTATCAGATAGTGAAGTTATTCAATTATATAATAAGCGATGTCCAGGTGGTCGTATTGCATTTGATGATGTGAAAGAAAATCTGTATAATGAAATATATCGAGGAAAGAAGCTAAAAAGACTAAAGAAATGGCAACAAGAGGGTATTGAAAATGCAAACATTAGTATCAAAGTTAATAAATTCAGGAGTATTGTCAATGAAATGCTTGAGCGAACTGAGCGGGCTGTATATGTCGGTCCTTGAGGCACTTGGATTTTTATATGCGTAAATATTTACTTTTGATATTTAGTCTAATTATTATTGTAATTGGACTTGTTTTGTTGTTACCAAGAAAAGTTGATGAAGTTATCACTTACATCAATGTTCCTGTTGATAGAAGTAATGTTGTTGATATTAGAGAACAATTTGCGAATAATAGGGATGTGATTTTGGAAATTAAAAAGGTAAAACTATATAGTAGGAGTTTAGAGTATGGTGAAATATATTGTGGGGGTGCAGATTATGCCGACGGTAAATCACTTACTCGATTATACGGTATAGCAATTAATGATAGTGGTTATATATATGTGCCTTCAAAGATTCCACCAAGGGTTCAAGTTTTCGATAGTGTAGGGAATTTTAAACGAGTGATTAAGTTGGCTGATATTAAAGAAGAGATGGAAAATGTAGGATACAATTGGATAGAAGGTCCTTTTTATATTATCGTTGATCATAATGGTAAAATTTATCTCTGGTACGAAGTTGCGGACCCTCGGTATGAGATTCCAGATGGTTATTGGATTCGATTCTCAAATATAGGAGAATATGAAGATATGTTTGAGTGTTCAAGGAATGGTTTTTTTGGTATCACGAGTGATAATAATATCGTCAGGTCCCTTCCAGGTAAATATGAAGTAATAGATATAAAGAATAAGAAGGTTAAAACTGTTTTTGTATCTAATCAACGATATACCTTCTTCCCATTAAATACAATCACAGTGGAAATATATCTATCAGCTACGAAGGACACTCTCATAATTAAAGAGGGAGAAAAGACAAGTTGTTATCAAATTCCTGGAGAAGTAATAAGTGAGCGCCATCAATCTTCTACTGCTATGTTTTATTACCCCAATGAATTGCATTTGTATACTATTGAAGACACTACGGTGGGTCTCAAATTCGACCACGATCCATTTGTTCGAATAGTCAGATATCGTTTGAAAATTTAGCATAATAAGTTAGATAGAAAAGGGGGCCGGCTTTCGCCGACCCCTCTTTTTTCAACTGTGCTATTTTTGTGCGGTGTATTTACCAAAAACACCGGTAGTACACAGAAAATCCCATAATGGTCAGAATGGTGGAAATCCAAGACTGACTTGCATTTCCTTGATTTGGGTCGTAATTTCGGAAGTTGTGAAAAATCATTGAATCGGTTTAGGAAACCGCCGTTCTGTCCTGCTGAGCTACAGGGGTAAAGGTGGGGCTCTGCCCCCCTTTTAAACTAGCATCTAGTATCCAGTATCTAGAATCTGTCTTGTGTATTATAGTGAATTTTGCGATTTAGTCAATAATGGTAGGAGCAAGAGCAGGGTGAATCAAGATTATCCTGTCCCCCTCACTCCCTTTGTAACAGGCGAACCAGAAAATTTAGATTTTGCATTTAGTCTATAAAGCGTAAAAGTCTGCCAGTATACCTAAACTTAAGTATGAATATGCTATCTTGACATATCTATTACATCGATTATGCTATTGGAATAATGAAGGGAGGTGGATAATGAAAGTTGTAACAATCATCATATGTATAATCGCATTAGTATTGGCTGCTATTGCTTATTCTTTTTATAATACCAATAAGCAAATGAAGACTGAGCTCAATTTCAAGATCAATAACCTGGAACAACAGAAAGCAGCTCTTGAGAACGAGCTCGAAATTAAAATAGGTGAAATGTCTAAAGAAAAAGAAGAGCAGATCGTGCGCTTGAAAAATGCTTATGATGAACTCGTTGCGGATATGGAAAAGGAAATCGAAGAAGGCAAGATCCAGATCACCCAATTGGGGGATCGGCTTTCGGTCAGCATGGTTGACAGGATATTGTTCCCTTCAGGTGAGGCAGAAATAACTCCCGAGGGTCTTGAAGTACTGGAGCGGGTGGGCAAGATTTTAAAGAACACCGAGAATAAAATTATCCGCGTCGAAGGTCATACAGACAATGTTGCGATACACTCTAACCTGCAAAAGAAATTTCCTACTAACTGGGAGCTTTCAACTGCACGCGCAACACATGTCGTGCGTTTTCTCCATGAGAATATTGGTATAGAAGCAATACGCCTGCAGGCGATCGGCATGTCAGAATATCATCCAGTAACAAGCAATAAGACGGCTGCTGGACGGAGTCGGAACAGGCGAATAGAGATCATTTTATTACCAGAGTATGGTGTGCCATCACCTTTGCCTTCAGAATAGCTCGATTCTATGGGGTTAGACCTCGAAATCAGCAAGGAGGTCAATATTGACAAATGAATAAAAAGATTTTATAGTAAATCATGATTACCTAACTGCAATTTTTTCATAGGTGACTATTGATTATTACACAGGTATAATTATTTTACTTGGTTATAGAGAAAAGGAGGAATAATGAACAGATTTGATCCCAGAGTATCAGTGATTGTAATCACTGTGTTTTTATTATCTTTAATCTTTGCTATGACCCTGTCAGCTCAAGTTGAGCAAAAAACACAACTTAAGTATAAAACAAAACTTGAGCTGCCAATGGCCGATCTGATAATAACAGAGCTTGAAGTGACGCAACCAGGAAGTTCTAAAGGGGATATGATTGAATTTTCATTCAGAGCAAAAGTTAAAAATGACGGGAATAGAGATATTGAAAATAATTTTTACCTTACCATTGAAATTAAAAGTGAACATGAAGATCGCTACGATAGGACGCATAATTATTTTAAGTTCACACCTTTAAAAGCTGGATTAACCCGAACATATAACGGAAAGTTCACGCTTCAGAAGGCAAGTGTGTCAGGAAAAACAGCAAAAATCAGAGGTTGGATAGACTCAGGAGGCACTGAGGAATTTCCTCCTCAATATATGCATGTCCAAGAGCGTAATGAGAATAATAACTACAGTGATATAATCACGATTGTAGGTGCATATACACCTTACATAACCTCAGTCAGTATAGATAATCCAGTGACTCGTCTTACGATCAGGAATACCAAAAGTGCCACCAATCAAGAAATATATATCGCAGGACAGGGCTTTGGGAAAGAACAGGGCGAGTATGACGTTGCATTATTCCCACAGTCAGGTGGATCCGTCATTAAAGCCAACATTAAGAGCTGGCATCAAGGAGTCATCTTCTTCACAATTCCAAAAGAGGTTGAGACCGGAACTCACTGGATCGCCATTGTTAATGGAAACACAATGCAGAGAAAATCGAATCAGATAGGCGTAACGATAAATCATAAAGGTGGAACACCCTGGTCTGAAATAGTAGCTTACTGGGAGCTATTGAATAATGCTAAGCTTATCATCCACACAAGAGGTAGCGGTTCCGAATACAAAAATACATCAACGTTAAAAATGCTTGGTAATATTGATACAATATATGTTCCCAAAACTGAGTTCAAGAAGAAATTAATTGGTAGATATAGATATTTACTCCAGAACTTTGCGTCAAAAGATACTGGTGGGATGATGCTTAGTCGCAAATGGAATGGTGGTACATTGAATGACAATCAACTAGAAATGAAAATCATATTCGAAAGCGGCGGTGTTGAAGCAAAAGGTTACTTTAAATCGGTTGTAAAAGGAAGTAACTGGAATGATGGTTTAGCACCTGATATTGATATTAATAATGCAAAAATCGGTGTTATCTTTAACTTCAAGAATGTAGACAGAAAATTAGACTATACACCATACGTTAGATTCAGTGCTAATGTTAATGCGCACGATGCTGCTGCTGACTGGTTTATGGATCTTTTCATGGGTAATTGGGATGGTCAAGTCAGGAGAAAAATACAAGACGGTCTAGCAACTGCCATGGCGAATTCCGAAACCAGAGAAAATATTATAAACTCACTTATGGATTTCCTTTATCTCTTAATCGCCGGATTTGATAAAAATGATGACATTCAGAACATAGAATTTGAAGACGGCAAAATTCTCTTCACGTATCGATAGAAACCGGTTTCTCTTTATTTGTCATTGATTGAGTGATTTAGTGAAGGTACACAAATAAGAACGACGGGTATTACCGCGGGACGAAACCCTTTGGAAAACTGCCCATCTGTAGAATGTCAAGTTGTAAATATCGAAGTAATGAGATGTCGTAGATCCTGTCGGAGATCCCGCGATAGTATCGAGTAAACCGAGATGAAGTACTGAGGGGAAGAATTGAAGGGCAGCACGCCCACTATACTTTTCGTTATTATGTCTTTTTGTTTTTAATTTTGCTCATGAGGTATTTTATTTGTTGGTAAGAGAATTCTTGCAGATCTTCAATCGTCACGGGTTTGATCATTCTTGGTAGCTCTGATATTTTATCTACATTTTTAAGAGCCATGGCGAGCCAGTATTCGTCCATACCGCCATGTTTTTTACGCGCATGTTCGAAAAGCTTATCAAACGACATAAACTCTCTAGACAAGAAATAAACGTCTACGAAATCTTTCTCGGCATATCGGTCAAACAATGCGGATAGTTTATTGCACGCGATATCCAGTTCATTATCAACATAGACTCCATATTCTTCATTTTTCACGATTTTTTGAAGGCGATAGGGCGCGTCCTGGGCAAAATGGAGTTTTATTGTTTCTGCACCACGCGAGAGAAAAGCTTCGACAAACGTTGTAAATTCTCTTGCGATCTCAACGCTTCCATTTACTAACGTGGAAATATTTTTTACAATCGGGGCGACGCGAGGAACCATTCGCTCCTGCTCGGTGAAAAAATCAATATCATCTGAATAGCGGTGTTGAAGGTAAAATGCTGATAAAGCCGTGCCGCCAGTCAGAAAAAAATTCTCGTTAATTTGCGAACGTGAAAATGCTTTGATGAAATCTATTTGAAGTTGGGATAAGATCGTCATCTATCCACTCAAATACCACTTCCAGAATTCCCGTATAAATCGAGGAACACCTATAAGGTCATCCAGGTGCTTTTTGATGAGTTTGAAGTCAATATTGCACAGATCCTTCGCGGTGCCATTTGAAAGTACCCGGGCTAGATACCACTTGAAGAACTTTTCCGTTTTATAATCTTTTTCCGACCAAACATAATCCCATAGCAATCGTCTATTTACTGCCACGCCATATAGTGTACCCATGATTTCATTCACGAGATAATGATATACTTAATGTGTGGAAAAGTCAAGATAAGATTCGGATCAAGTCTTGAAATGTGAAATGAGCAAAGCGGGGTTGACCCGGTTTTTATTTTATGTACGTTGAAGCGGGATAGGGGTATAGAAAACTCCCTCTTGAATGTTCCTGTACAGTGTGCTTTATTAGTTTCCAAGTAATGCGGTGTGCCGTCTTCATCTGTCCAGCTAATGTCCATCCACCAATAGCCAGTAAAGTAATATCCTGATGGGGCGGTGAAGTAGCAGTGTACTTCTTGAGCTTGGGTTTCAGTAAATGTATAGTGCTCAGTCGTCATCATCATGCCCACACCGGATGAAGTCTCAGACCACAGCCAGTTAAATTCAGCCGGGATCTCAGTCACATCGTCCTTATCATACAAACAGCCCACGATTATACAGGTGAGCTCAGTGACATAGACACCACTTTCAGGATGTTCGGCAATATCAACGCGAAGCTCAGTTTCGTCATCAGCACCGCATCTCAGCAATACAAAACTGATTAGAATAATAATAAACCATACTTTTCTCATCTTTCCTCCCTTTTGGTTTAAATATGCAAATTGCACCTCTTCTGATATACGAATTATCACGTTGTGCATGAAGAACAATTATTTTATTATATAGAGTTAAAGGATAGGTGTCAAGAGACTTAATTCTGCTATTTTCCTAAAAGAATCCCCCCCGCACACTTGCGTATGCGAGGGGGAGGAATACTATTAAGGTCTTAGTCTATTTCACAAAGACAATTACTTTGTTGATTCTCTCGGATGCAGTTTCTATTTCAACAATATAGTTCCCACTACTCAAGTTTCTACCCATATCATCACGACCATACCAGATCAACGTATGAGTACCTGTTGCCATACTACGGTCAGCGAGTTGTCGAACTTTTTGTCCAGCGATATTGTAGATGGTGACCTTTACGTGACCATGCTGAACCATGCTGAATTTCACCTTGACATTCTTTCTTGCTGGATTCGGAACCACTGTAATATTACGTAAG
>JAUWLY010000318.1 GCA_030613445.1 Candidatus Stahliibacteriota bacterium
GCGACGGGGACTTATTGCTCGAGAGCGTAGTGACGATATTTTGCAGAAATTAGATATGCTTTGTCGTAAAATTACAAGTTTTCAAAGAAGCTTAAAGTAATTATGTTAGATTATTTATTACATTGTGCACTTAGCACTCAGCACTTTACTCTGAGCTCTATGCACTTTGCTCTTTGCCCTATGCGCTATGCACCAAAGGAGGTTAAAATGATGAAAAAATTTATTATCATACTGAGTATGATTGCCATTACTCCGGCTTTCGCCGAATTCAATCGGACCTCAGGTCTGATTGATATACCAGAGGCAAGAATCTTGCCGCATCTTGGCTATAGAATCGGTGTTAATGGTACGTTTGGACTCGGTTCTAATAACGTTATTGAAGGTTTAGAAGGAAATTTCCACTCATCATTAGGTCTTGCAGACAAATTTGAGGTTTATTTTGATATTTACACGATTAGGAATTTTACTGCTGCTATTGGATTCTGTCATAATTTTTTAAAGAATGATAAGTTCGCCTTGTCCTGGGGTATTCACCAGATATCTTATGCCCTCGATGTTTCAGAAATTGGGCATGGTGATTCTACAGGCTGGCATGATGATCTAACGTACTACGAAGGTGATTATGAAAAGCCATTTGAACTTGGTTCAGCTTTTCTTGTTTCAACCTATTCCTTAAATAAATCCGTAGATGTAAGTCTTGGTCTTGGAAGAGGAAGATATGTGGGTTATGGTACACATTCAAAATATTTCAATTCTAATTTTTATCATGATCAAGGTGGTGATTGGGCAATTGGATTGATTGCTGGGATGAATTTAAAAATTACAAAAGGGTTTTCATTTATGATTGATGGTGATGAGAGAGACATTAATCTTGGTTTTGTATACCGCTATAAACCAATAGAATTTGGTCTGGCAATAAGCAAGCTTGAATATTTTATATGGCGTGGACAAGGAGAATCGTATCAGCCTCGATTAGCATTATCAGTTTCTTATGTGAAGACAGAAGAAAAACCAAGATTAGGGATACTTGCGGGTATTGTATTTGATCAGGATGGTAATTCACTCATTGCAAAAGTCGGTTTTTTGAATGAGGATATTCCTGATATAATGACTGATCCGGAACTTGGTGACTTTAAGTTTGCTAATATCAAACCAGGTGTTTATGATATCTATGCCCAGTCAGCCGGTTATGAGTGGTCACAAAAGGAAATTGAGATTGTCCCAGACAAGGTTGTTTTCTGTGATTTCAAATTGGAAAAAGAAAAATTTGAGACTGGTGATATTGTTGGTAAAGTTGTAGATCTTAAAACAAATGAACCTCTGGTTGTTAAACTCTTTGTTATCAAGACCGATAAGAAAGCTGAGTCTGATACGAATGGAGATTTTGAGATTACTGGTTTAATCCCAAATATCTACGATATTACAGCAGAGGCTTTAGACTATGAAACAGGATACTATTCTGTAGTAGTGAAAGAAAATGAAAAGGCAAAAATCCTTATAAAAATGGTGAAGCGCGGTATGATTATTACTTTGAAAGGAATAAAATTTGGTTTGAATAAAGCAACAATAAAACCTGAATCTTATTCAATTCTTAATGAAGCAGCAGCAATTTTAACCAATCATCCAGAAATTTCAGTTGAAATCCAGGGACATACATGTTCACTCGGTAGTGATGCATATAATTTGAAACTTTCTAGTATGCGTGCTAATTCAGTCCGTAATTATTTGATTATGAAACACATGATTGAGCCTTACAGACTTATTGGCCGCGGTTGTGGCGAAACTCAACCAATCGCAGACAACAAGACTGAAGAAGGACGGAAAAAGAATCGGCGCGTCGACTTCTTAATCCTTGAAGAATAGACAAAAAATCAGGATGCATCACTGTAATCTTTCTGTGTATCTTCGTAATCGATTCCGAAGGAACCTGAGGAAAGAATCGCCGTGTCAATTTCATCATATTAAAATAGAGCGTTATTATCATTAAATCATGGCTCTCAACAGCGTAGTGACAATGTTTTGCAGAAATTAGATATGCTTTGTCGTAGTGCACTTTACACTTAGCACTATGCCCTTTGCGCTTAGCTCTTTGCGCTATGCACCGTGCAAACGAAGGAGAACACGAGATAACTATGAAAGTGAAAAAAAATCAAAACGTCATTCCAACGCAAAGCGCTAAATTCCAGCGCAGCTCCCTTCCAGTCCGACATGTTTTATGGCGGGCTCCCTTCCATGTTCTGCATCCCTTCCAATCCCCTTGGGATTAAAACCTGGAGGTTTTCATGAAAAACATTTTAGTTATTACATTAATAATAATGGCATCGATGCAATGTGGCGGTCGATCAGCCATGACCAAAGGTCTTATTGAGGTTGGTTCGATTTACGGCTTTATTACAGATGAGAAATACAATCCGATTAGTTCAGCACAGGTCATAATCGCAGGTGACAACGAATACATGGCCTACACTAATGAAGCGGGTTATTTCATTCTTGATAATCTTATTCCTGGTGCGTATAACATTATCGTCACGAAAAGCGGTTACGAGGCACAGAATTTGTCAGCAAAAGTGACCGTGGATGAGTTAAACGAGTTCAATATTGTTATGAAGCAATCAGAAAAGGAAAAAGGGCGGGTCTCTGGTATGGTGGTGGATTACATCTCAAAGGAACCGCTTGTTGTGGAGGTTATTGTTACAGATATTGGGTTGACTACTGTTTCTGATCTATCTGGACATTTCGCTTTCAATAATCTGGAACCAAAGACATATTTATTTAAGATCCAGGCATTAGATTACATAACATCTCATACTGATGTTACTGTTTTACCTGATGAGACCGCAGAAATTATGATACATTTGATCAAAGGTGGAACAGTCATTACCCTGGAGGGCATCGAGTTCGAATTTGGTAAGGCAAAGATCAAATCTGGATCAAGCTCAATCCTTGACAAAGCAGCAGCCATTTTGACCAACCATCCGGAAATTGATGTTGAGATCCAGGGACATACCGACAGTATCGGCACTGACAAAGCCAACTTGAAATTGTCGCAGGCAAGGGCAGAAGCAGTGCGCGACTACCTGATCGACATTCATATGGTAGAACCTGTGCGTTTGATACCTATTGGCTATGGCGAGAGAAAACCAATCGCAGACAACAAGACCGAACAAGGACGGAAAAAGAACCGGCGCGTTGATTTCTTAATCCTGGAAGAATAGACAAAAAATCAAGATGCATCGCTGTAATCTTTCTTTATATCACTGCCTGCCCCGTTAATTGTCAAATGTACGGGGTCATCGATTCCAAAGGAACTGAGGAAAAATGAAGAAAATTTGGGTTCATAAAACTAATTCATTCAAATCCGCAAAGGAATTTGACGAGGAGTACTATTTGAATATGAATAGTACACAAAGATTGGAAATAATGCA
>JAUWLY010000358.1 GCA_030613445.1 Candidatus Stahliibacteriota bacterium
TTGCCAATTATAATGAATATCATAATAAAGAGATGTCCGAGTGATTGGGCGTCCATACCTTGTACTGCTGTGCGCTTTTTTTCTGAATATCCATTGCTTTGTACCAATATTTCATATTCAGCTGCGCCTTTCATTCCGGCTAATAATCCAATGACCTGACCTGTTTCAACATACGGATATACATCAGCTGCAGATACAGCAGTTACGCCAATACCTATATTAGCATTATATCTGGATTGTGCATATAGGAGCCAGGCACGCCATCCAGGATCACCAGAAGAAAGTGTGACGACAAGACTCAGATCGTCATAGTTCTGGATATCAGCAGTGATTTCGATTGAATCCAGGGGTGTTCCGTAATAGTCGACTGGAAATACACCTTTGATATTATCGCCCATGCCCAAGAGGATGGCAGTGACACCAAATTTATATCCTAAAAAAGCAAAGTCTTTACCGTATTTCTTGTCAAACTCTTCGGGAATTACATCAAGAGCCATTTCTGCCAAGCCTGGTCCTTGGGGCCACAGATTCATTATTATGACCTTGATGTCGCGCGCAAAACAGTGGCGCAGGAGTGCGATAAGCATGGGGTATAGTTCAGGCATTGACTGAGGATCAAAGTCAACTGATATAAGAATCGGCTTTGATCGCGGGCCCAAGCTGTCAATTGCTGCAAATAGTTGTCTGCTTTTGGGCATGACCCTGACTGGTAAACCAAGTGGTACAATTAAAGGGAACATAACTGCCAGGGCAATTACAAGGAATATTATCTGTCTTGGAATTTTCGTAAGTGCTTTAAATATATTCATATTAACCTCCACCACCAAGCCAGGAGCGTTCAATACCCAGGATTATTTTCAAGGCAGTTGATATACTTCCAAATGCTACACCCAAAATAATACCCCGTTTTGCTGCTGTGTTGGGAACGCTTAAGAGCCATTCAGCGATCTCAGGAATTTTTGGCCAGATAAAATGTCCAAAAGGAACCATGCCGAGCATGACCACAAAAGCAGCGATCAACAATACTGTTGCTTCTTTAGATCTTGCCCTGAATGCTCGGTATGCAGCCGAAGCCATGTAAAACGCGAGGATCGCATACATAGATGCACCGAGAGGCAGAATGATATTTGTATAGAATGTCATAAAGAGTGTTCCCGCTCTAATTCCCCAGAAGATACCTAACACTGCCATTACTGCAAGGCTAATTAACGTAACGTAACTGAGATACCAACGCTTTTGTTTCCGCTTTATTCGATTAGTATGATGGTTAATTAAACTGCCAGCTCCTAATATCCATGCAAAGCCAGCAATAACAATGTACCATTTATAACTATGAGCAAAAAACTGTGTACTTGTTGAATGCGGCACAAAAAACTGGATTATCATAAGTATACCCAGAATCATACAAATGAATAATGGTATTCGTTTTTTCATTTAATCCTCCCTTTGATTAAATATTGAAAAGAGAAAGAATTTGGTTAAAACCTATTATTATGAGTGCTGATCCGATCAACAAAATGGCAAAGATAATCATCTTACCCCAGTCCTGACCCTTTAGCGAACCCATTAATAATGGTTCTCTGGATAGATATGCAGAGGCGGCATAGAGCTCTTCACCAATTAAAGTGTAGTCGCAGGCAGTAATAAAGAATGGTAATTGAAAAACCGAGTCAGTGCCCGCAATTTGAATTGCACCGGTTGAGGCACCTGTTTCTGCAAGAATAAGAGATTCTGCCCAGAAATATCCTAAAAAGAGATTTGTTGCGGGCTTTTCTCTTACCATGGTGCCGCACACTGCTGCAACATAGGCAAATTGATTCCCAGTGATAAAGTATACGTTATCAGAATTATATGCATCAGGTCTACCAGCTTTACTATATGCTTCTTTTACTATTTCCTGTGCCACAGTATATACTACTGGATTACGATTTGGGACTAAGAGTGTTGTATTATATTCAGCAGTCTTTTTGGCAACCTGTGAAAGAATATTTAATGAAGCAATCGTGGCAATGTCAGCAATTGATGACAAGCCCGGAACATAGAGAATTGGTTTACCCATCTCAGTTGCCCTACCAACTGCTTCTTCCAGAGCATCGAGCCCTGGGATTTTTCGTATATACATCTCTTTTCCTTTCCGTGACTGGTAGATAAACCATAATACGAGTGCTGAATAAATAATTATGCCAATGAGAATATTAAATCTGCCAGTATGGAACCATTGTCCACTGCTTCTGACTGTTTCAGAGGCTTGTGACTGCGCCAAAATTTCACCATTTTTGACAGCGGCAATTTGGTAACAATATTTAATACCATCCTTAGTTTTTGAGTCAGTGAATTGTGTAGTCCATTTGTCTGTAGAACCTATTTCCTCATATGGACTTTTTTCTTCAGCACGGTATATCACATACCCCCCAATTTCTTCAGTTTGTAGTGTTGGTTTCCATGTGATATTTATCTTACCACCTTCATCATTAGGGGCATCTTTTACTACTGGTTTTC
>JAUWLY010000015.1 GCA_030613445.1 Candidatus Stahliibacteriota bacterium
ATCGATCACTGAAACAGTGCTATCAGGCGACAAATCACCCCCATTAGTGCAATAGACCTTGTTGTTGGTCGGGTTATAGACCAAAGCGTGAGGACAGAACCCTACTGGGATCGTGGTAATGACCGCATTGGTTGCGCCATCAATAACTGTGACATTAACGCTCCAACGGTTAGAGCAGTAGACCTTGTTATTGGTCGCGTTATAGACCAAAGCGCCAGGTCCACCTCCTACTGGGATCGTGGTAATGACCGCATTGGTTGCTCCATCAATAACTGTGATATCATCGCTACCCATATTGGCGGCGTAGACCTTGTTGTTGGTCGGGTTCCAACACAGTGCCTTAATAAGTGGTCCAGCAGGAATCCTTGCAATTTTCTCATTAGTCATCCCATTAATCGCAATAACATTGTTTCCACGACCACCTACATATACCGTATTATCTGTGCTATCATAGGCGAAGGCTTGTGGATTATGAATCCCGCAAAGAGAATCCGGCACATAGATTGTTGTTTCAAGCCATTGGGCTGATAAAAGCAGCGGTAATAACGAAAGGAAAAGGGCGGTTAAAAATACATGTTTCTTGTTATTAACCATTTTTTCCTCCCTTTTATTCAGTGTTAGCAGATATACAGAAAATTACAGAAATATCTTACATCGTATCATATTATTATAATAGCATATCAGTAGATGTCAATGGTGCAATTTTGTCTATCACCTCATGTTTTGGTAGAAGTATGGCACTGATATGGCACACAGGTCACCACATAGAACTATGGTGCATGCAAAGCGGTTAGTCTGGAAATAGAGCAACGGACTTACCCTCCATTGTCTATACCTTGACAACATCTAAATTTACTCTTATAATTATTGCAGAGGTTATCAATCATTGCCGTTGTTTTGTTTGTCGCCATCATTGAAGTATTACCTGCCCAGGACAATTATGAGTTTGGGCCGAGTATTAGGGTAAATGATGATCCAGCCGGGATGTATAGTCATCGGACAACCCAGCGTGCTATTGCCTGTTCTGGTGACACGGTTTATCTGGTCTGGGGTGACAATCGGTCGGTTAGTGCTCAGGTGGTCTTTTCAAGAAGCACGGATGCAGGGATAAGCTGGAGTCCCAATATCGTCATCAGTCAGAATATTGACACTCTGGTCTGTGTTCTTCCTCACATAATTCTTGATGCATCGGGTAACATTTATGTTGCTTACATGGCATTACACGACAATATGACCAACGTGGACATATATTTTACAAAGAGTACTGATTATGGTGTATCGTTTACTTCAGCTGTAATGGTAAACGATAGTGCTTCTGTATATCATCAGAGATATCCATCAGTTGCGGTTGATTCAAGTGGTCAGCATGTGTATGTAGTATGGCAGGATTGGCGCAATCTTCAGTATGAGCCGGATATATATTTTTCGCGCAGCACAGATGGTGGTATAACGTTTCTCCCATCAACGCGTGTAAATGATGATTTGGACACAGCTAATCAGTGGTTTCCTGTGGTTGCCTGTGACAATTCGAGATAAGGTGGCAGGTCTTGACATTAGACAATTATTGTATATAATAGGTGTATGTCACGTCCGTTAAGGATCGAGTATCCAGGTGCATTGTATCATGTGGTTTCTCATGGTAATGGCAGGTTGTGGTTATTCAAGCACGATGATGCCTACAGCACATTTTTGGATGTATTAGAAGAGTACATAAAGAAGTACTATGTAGTAATTCATAACTTTGTTGTCATGCGCAATCATTTTCATCTTGTTGTGGAGACGAAGTTGCCGAATCTGGGTATTTTCATGAACCAGGTATTGCGTGATTTTGCGATGTACTTTAATCGTATAGGTCGGCGTCGGGGCAGTGTGTTTCGGAGTCGTTATGGTGCTTTTTTAGTACAGAAGGACGTGTATTATAAGCAATTGACCAAGTATGTTTTTTTCAATCCGGTGAAGGTGGGATTAGTTAAGCGTCCAGGAGAGTATAAGTACAGCAGTTTGTGGTATATCATGCGTCGGGATAAGAGCATACGCTGGTTTGATCCAAAGGTATCACTTTCCTTGATTGGCGGACGACGGGCTCTGGTGGAGTTGTTGGCAGACCGCGGTATTCCGGCATCAATGGAGCCGGTGTACAATCAGTTTTATGGGGATCGCAAGTGGGCTGAAGATATGATCGACAAGAACAAATTAAGTGAGGAGATTCGTGGTCATAGGTTAATGAAAAAGGGGTATATTACAGTTGACGAGATTTTGAAGGCGGTTGCCAGGCATTATCGTTTATCCAAAGAGGCTGTCATAGGTGGTCACGCGAAAGATGCAACGATGGTAGCTATATATTTAGTGAATGTGCATACGCCGTTGACTTTGAGCGAGATTGGTATATTATTCAAAGTGGCGAAATTCGCTGTTGCCCAGCGGTTATGTCGATTTAAGCGAAATCAATTAAAGCAACGAAAATATCAAGGAGTAGTGCGTACATTAGAGAAACAGCTGTTGCGGAAGTAAATGTCTCATGTCAAGACCTGCCACCTTATTTGAAGTGTCCAGCTTGTCTGACAGAAAGCGCATTTGTTACCCATGACATAGCGACTAATGCACAATGGTTTCAACTTAAAGAGAATCAAGGAAGTTTCAAAAATAAAGTTGCCTGGGGTATTGATAACGGCATTGATATATATTATGGATTTGGTCCCAGACCATCACTGTTTAGGATTTTGATACTTACGCAAAAACAGTCATCCCTCAATATGGTATGGTCGCCTTGTCCAGCGGGTGGTATAACAGGTTATAACATATATCGGCGTACATACCCGAATTCCCATTACGAACAGATCGCTGTAAATGTACCCGACACAGTGTATAGCGATAACACCATTTCACCGGGAGATATCTACTCATACTATGTAAAAGGGCGCCGAAGCAGTGGACAAGAAAGTATTAGATCTAATATTGGTACTGCCCAGATTCCCCCGTTCTCATCAGATTGTCCTAGTACAACTGGCTTGAATACTGCGAGGAAGATAGTCTTCAATGCTGACGAGGATCCTCATTTAACCTGGACGAATCAGGATTGTATTTGGTTTGGCCTAAGCACGGATCATGGGAATAATTGGACGGTCGCACGCCGAATCGATTACGGCTGGCAATCGGCGATGGATTTTGATTCTCAGGACGAGATAAAGATCTGCTATATCAGCACCTTGGGCGTCCCGGATTCTGCAGCCCAGGAGACCCTCACCTATACGGTAAGCACTGCTTGGCAAGAAAACGATATCTTACACAACGCGGTTCTTTATGAAACATATGATTCTATTTTATCGGTTTCCTTTGCCATTGATCCACATGACACCGGCTGGGTGGTATTCAACACTTATGATGAGGAAGGCAATAACGAACTGAAGATAGGGCAGTTCTATACACAATCAGAGCCTGAGAGTCTCGAGAATGTAGTAGTCCTTGATACATATATTCGACATGGCAAAGCTGCTGTTGCAGTACGCCAACCCGATAGAAGCATATGGGTTGTTTATGAGCGCAACAATGCTGTCGTGTGCCAATGGCGCAGGAGCAACGGAACTTGGGAATCTGTGTTAATAGCCCCGAATGCATCATGTCCGTGTTTGTCTGTTTCTGACGAATTAGTCCACATTATATGGGAGCAACATTATGAGAATTCCGACTATAGACAAATCAGAACTTTCTATAACAATGGTTTAGGCTGGTCCAGGATTCAAACAATCGCTACGGTAACAGGCAAGAATTGCTATCCTTATATCGCAGATGGTGCAGTTGCCGTTTGGGCAGATATTTATCAAGGACAATGGGATGTGTTTTCTAGTCGGCGTACTAAGTATAGCGTGTGGACGACACCACAAAATATCAGTCAAACCCCAGATGATTCTAAATACCCACAAGCTGCAATATATCAAACCGCCACCGACACAAATCTTGTCTATGTCTGGACTGAGGGCGATGAAGCGCCTTATGAGATTAGCATTCAAACAGCAGATGACAGGAAGTCCTGCACGAACGACCCGCAAACGTCAATGCTTTTTATCGTATCAAATCCGGTTAAAAGTAGGTTGAAAATCAGCTACAACTCAACATGCAAAGGAAAGATCACAGTGAAGCTGTATGATATTACGGGTAGATTGGTTGATACTATATTGAATGGTAAGATTAGAGTCGGATTGAGTGAATTCTCATACAAATGCGACCATTTGAGTAATGGCGTTTATTTTGTACAATTAGGAAATAAAGAACAAGCGATAACTGAAAAGGTAATTATTCACCAGTAACTAATTCCTCCTAAAACGCTTGGATGAACGCAGACGCCTGGTGGGTATCTTCCCTCGCACAAAATACCACCAGGCGTCGCAGTAATCACGTATCGAAGAACAAAAAGTAGGTAAAATCATCTGTAAATTACCTACTTTACGTATTTGACATGGTGCTTGGATGACCA
Source organism: Candidatus Stahliibacteriota bacterium (assembly GCA_030613445.1). GTDB lineage: Bacteria > Hydrothermota > Tepidihabitantia > SM23-42 > SM23-42 > JAUVZL01. The sequence goes on from JAUWLY010000015.1 coordinate 4,472, forward strand.
AAGAAACAGAAACTATAGTTTATCTTCAGTAAATGTGAAGCTAAACTATAAAATGGGGTAATAAAACAACTGAATGGGGTATTATAGATACCATTTTACCCCATTGACAAGCGATAAATAATATGCATAATCTAATTGAGAAGGTATGAGAGCCGTTCTGGAGACAGAACGGGTATGACGGATTTTTCAACTAAGTAGCGGACTTGGAAAAATCCACAGAGGTGTAGTTACCTTAGCTGTATCTACATGTGTTTAGTGGTTAAGGGACTATGCCTTTTTTGTTACGGCGGAAAAAGGAGAGAGGAAGAATGAAGAAAAAAAGGCGAAGAAAGAGAACAGTTATACGGTCACAAACTCTGGATTGGTGGACTCAAGAGTTTTGGGATTTATATAAAGAGAAGGATAAAAAACGCAGTATATACCAAATGTGGTTAAGCACCATTGAATTTGCCAGTAAGATCGGTGAAGACATAAGAAGGAGTTCTTATAAAGAATTGCCAAAACATCTTGCGCATTCATTTGCATGGCTACTGAGTTTTGTTGCTAAGTGCAATAAGCAACGAAATATCCCTCCTTTATTCAAATTCAGAGATGGATTTTCAGATATAATAGCCTTTAAGTATCCCAATGTTTGCGGCATTTGTCGGAAAAGTGAGTGTACGTGTGGTTTGATTAGAGGAGCTATTGAAAGTGTAACAGGCAAAAAACCACCCTATGCTAAGCTTCTTGGACTACGTAAGAAATTTCATGCTGAAGAAAATTATCGAAAGAAAAATCTACAAGGCTGGTTGAATATGTTCGATAGAGTATACATGAATACAATCCAGGGTCTGCCCATTGAGCATATTGCTTTTCATTACATGGAGGAAATCGGTGAAGTGGCAGAAGTAATAACTACAATATATGAGGAAGAACATAAATTCCCGCGTGAAATTGATGACGTGCGATCAATTGAAGAAGCAGTGAAGAAATTTGAAACAGCAACAACATCCGATGAATTAAGAAAAGCTCTGGAGCTCAAACTGATTCTCGCTAACGAAATTGCAGACAGTTTTTCTTGGTGGTGTTCTCTTAATCTGAAATTAGAGCATCTATGTAAAGAAACAAGAGGCACATTGATTCCTGTCAAGAATGTGCAAAAAATCATACTTAGCGAATATAAATATGTCAAAGGTCACCTGCGATGTCCTGTCTGTGAAGAAATACATTGTAAATGTGATATACTGAAGAAGAAAAGATTCTTGGAGAAATTTATATAGGACCCACCGCATTCTCCATTTCCGTTATGGTAATCATCCATATTTCACTGTATTTGTGTGAAGGTGCTGAGGTGATTTTCAATTATGATTGAAATACAACTCGAAAATATATAGGATGTGGGGTCAAACCATAAAGGACAGTAGTTAGAAGAACAAATGAGATCGCCTATGAAAAAATCGCACTTCGATGAACTCAGTACAGACGTCTTGACACGGAGCGTATTTTGTATACAATTCTCTTGAGAAGGTATGGTTGCCTTAGTTATATCTACTGGCTAAGGGGCTGTACCTTTTTGTTTAGCTTTTAGAAGGCTGAAGGCTTGACAGGGAATAAGTTTCAAGTACAATGAAACGAAGGACTATGAGAGGAACGATAAGTAGACCTATCAATGTAAGCTTGAGAATTATCGCAGATTTATCCCAAGGATTGTATCGATTCCCGGCCGATGCACTAAAAGAGCTTGTAAGTAATGCTTACGATGCAGACTCGCCCGTAGTAAACATAGACTTCATCAAGGATTTTTCGTCAATAACAGTATACGACCGTGGGAAAGGAATGACCCTCAACGAATTTATCGAAGTCATGGAAACTATTGGCGGAACTTCAAAACGAGAAGAAGGCGCAAAGCAAACCACGCCCTCTGGGAGAAAAATCGTTGGCCGCATCGGTATCGGCTTATTAGGCGCATCTCAACTCGCTACTACTCTCGAAATCGAATCTAGCACTAAAGATTCTACTACTGGATTTCGCGCACGGATCGAATTCGATCAATTCGCATCGAGAGAAGCCAGGAAGATCAAGATCACCCAAATATGGGAGGATGGAAAAAGAATAGAAATCGGTAGATACGACGTCCAGGAGATTCGAGATGTTGCCAGAAAGGCACATTTTACAAGGTTAGTATTGTTCAATATTAAGCCAATAATACAAAAAAAATTACGTGTTGATAATGAAAAAGACGGTCAACTAAGAATGATGGGTACAAAATTACACACCACAAGACAGTTGATCAAATGGATGATGAAAAACCAAATCACTAAGACTGGTTTGCATGAATATGATAGAATATTTTGGGAATTGTGCGCACTATGTCCAGTACCATACTTGCCAAATGCTATTCGGGTTTATAATAAAATTGACGATTCCTCAAGAACAGGAAATTTTCTTGCTTTTGCAGAATTCGTCAACAAAGAAACTCGTCTCACACTGAAAGTCGATGGCATGGAATGTTTCAAACCCATATATCTGCCAAGTCCCAGCGATAGGCATTATCAATTGTTTTTCAACTTGCTCTTCATGAAAGGAATAGACAACAAAGTAGTCTCCTATTATTATTACGATAAGGATAATAGGCTTCTCAAGAAACGGATGAAGATTCGCGGATACATATACTTCCAAAGACCAAGAGTGTGGCCACCCGAATTACAGGGCTTACTCATAAGGGTACGACATGTAGCTGTTGGTCAATATGATTCAACGTTTATGACCTATAGAAGACACGAAGGCTTCAAATTCTCACAGATTACAGGTGAGATTCTAGTAGATGACTTGGATGAGGTACTCAATATTGATCGCTCAAGTTTTCGCGAAACTGAATCTTCATTCGAAGCATTCAGACATGCAATTCACAAATATTTAGGCATGACTGTCTTTCCAGGAATAAAGTATCAGGCAACTGAGGAACGCTACGAACGTCATGAAGAAGAATTTGCGAGCGAAAAACGACTGCTCCAAAAATATTTCAAGAAAATCGATCGTAAGAGACGTAAGATTAACTTCAGACAAAATCAGCCGAATCTGGTTGAGCGATCAGATGACACTGTTTCTCTAGCACTCGGCATAGATGGCAAGAAATACAAATATAGCTATGAATTTTACCAAATATTGGCATTTTTGGAAACCCATTTATTCGGCAAGCTTCCGACCGCCCAACGGGACGAGTTGTACAAGAAACTAGCTGCCTGGATCAAGCAATTTAAATGAAGATTTATCGGAAAATAAAGAAACGTAAAGAGGGAAGTAAATTATCGAAAATTAAAAAAGGCTTCAACTCAGCGAGACAGCGTCGAACACATGAGAAAAAGAAAGACCTTAAAAATGATTTGTTGAAACATTTTATAAGAGTACACTTCTGGATGCCAAGAATTAAAAACTTGATCCGTGTGAGAGGCGACAGCAAACCTGTAAGTTACCTCTCTCTTTGTGCAGAAGAAGCACTGGATTTAAGACTATTCAGAAAAGAAAAGCTGGTGGATCTTGATGGAGAGAAACTCTGTCCCTTTGCCTACTGCGAGTATGATAAGAAGAGCTTTGACGTGCTGAACGAAATATTCAAGGATCCACCATGTGCAGGTTTTTGCGGCAAAATAGAAAACATTACGACTGATCCTAGAGGAAAAGATTATGGTAGATTTTGGAGCAAGTTTCCATTCGATGTTATTAACCTTGATTTCTGGGGCGATATTCACAAGGCAGGAGATACTACCGAAAACGTATATTACGCTATTTATGCGATAATATCCCAGCAATCATTTCTCAGAAAACCTTATGAGCTATGGATCACAGAACGTTCAAAAGAAGACAGGGTAGCGCTAACCGTGCAAAACGAATACCGAAATCTAATCAAATACAATTTTGATAATCCAAAATTTAAGAAATTTTTCAAAAGGGATTTCCCGGATATTCACAAGTCCAATTTGTCTGTTTTACCATTTGACAAACTGGTTAATATCGGATTCTTAAAATGGTTATTATTTGTTGCAGAGCGCACGTTTAGTGTAATTGAAAATACTAGCGTGTTAGTGTATAAGAGAACTGACAAAGATGGAAAGAATTATCGGCTCTACAATTTCCTTATGAGGATTAGACCATGGGAACAGGTAATAGTACCTTCACCGGCATGTCAAGCCGCAGATATTTGTAAAGAAAAATACGAAAACAATCTAAAAATTTGTTTCAAGAAACCGATTAATGTTAATGATGGATTTAAGAAGTTAGAAAAATCTGAAAGGGATGAACTTAAACAAAATCTTGAGGAGCTTGTGAAAGAATACAACAGAGACATAAGCGGATATCTCGATGAAGAGTAATCACCCAATTTGCTACGATATCTGTTGTGGAGCGGGTGTGTTTTCACTGGGATTCAAGACAGCAGGATTCCAAGTCATGGGTGGGGTTGACAACAACATACAGGCAATATCTACTGCAAAAAGGAATATGCCCGAAGGAAACTGGCAATGTATTTCGATTGAAAGGTTCTCACAAGAGCTTAAAAACGATAAATATAAAATCAACAAACCAATTGATGTTATTCTAGCAGGTCTACCCTGTCAGGGATTTAGTTATGCTGGTAATGGTAACCTCGATGATAAACGTAATGAACTGTATAAATATTTGCATACTATTGTCCAGTGCATAAAACCTAGTTATGTTGTTGTTGAGAATGTCAAAGGTCTAATAACACCAAAATTTAAGGAAATCTTTCGCGATATGCAAACAGGTTTTAGAAAAATAGGATATGATGTTGGTTACCGAATATACAACGCAGCAAATTTCGGTACACCTCAAAATCGAAAACGGATTTTTATTATTGCTTCGAAAGAACATCCTGTTAGATATCTTTTTGAAGGTATACGTTTTACAAATAAAACAATAACAGTTAGGCAGGCCTTGGCCGGGCTTGATATGAAAAATGAGAATCCGGAAAACAATCACACTTTTATGCAACATAGTCGAGATGTTAGGAGAAGAATCAGGAAAATTCGTGAAGGTAAATTAAAACCAGTAATCTCTTACAGGATACTGAAATGGAACAAACGATCATTGACCATCATCTCGGGACATAATGCGCTTCCGGTCCACCCGCAAAAGAACCGAGCAATCAGTAACAGAGAGGGCGCGCGGATCCAAGGCATTCCGGATAGCTTTATTTTCAATGGAACCCGAACCGGGCAAACTTCTCTTGTCGCCAATGCTGTTCCGGTGTCGGTTGCGGCAAGCATTGCTCGAGCAACTAGGAACGCACCTCAACGAATCAAATCTGTACAGGGACCCCTCTATCGTAAGCTGCAATCAAAAACCAGTAAACGAATAGTCAGGGAAATAAACCAATTTTTAGTTGAATACTATAAAAAAGAAGGGCGAATCTACCCGTGGCGGAAAACAACCAATCCTTATACGATATTGTTGACCGAGATATTACTGCAACGCACCAAGGCAGATATGGTCGACGAAATTTGGCGCAGTGCTATTAAGGCAATAAAACCAGCCGGAAAAAAATACCGTACAAACATAAGACTATTCAAGCAGTGCATCAAGAAAATCGGTATTCACAAAAAAGTTGATACTGTTAAACAATTAAATAGAACTCTCATACAGTATTTTGAAAACAAGGTTCCCGATAGCTTTGAGGAGCTGACAAGCCTTCCCGGGGTCGGTTTATATATTGCCTCCGCAGTGCGAACATTTGCGTATGGCATACCGGATTTCCCTGTGGATACAAATTCATTTCGTTTTTTTGGCAGGTATTTTGGGTTAAAAATCACCGTCAGCAAAAAGAATGCCCGTCAAATTAGAGAATTCATGAACACAATTATCATGAAGGATAAAACGAAAGAATTCGTATATGGATTCTTAGATTTTTGTGCAGGGGTTTGTTCTCCACGTCACCCAAAATGCAACCTCTGTTCGCTCAGCAGAAAATGTAAATACAATCACAGGATATTCTGTCACAAACAATGAAACTGACAAAGAAAAGAAAGAAACTGCTTGCAGAAATCAAACGCATCAAACATATCATTAATGGTTCAGAATATGATTATACGACAGCGCTAGAAATGGAAAAACAAAGACTAGTTAGATCCCGAGTCCTTGAAGATTGCCTGAAAATCGAAGAATTTATGAGTTTAATAATTATGAATCACATATTGCAGGATTCGAAGAAATGGTTGAAACTAAAGTATTTCGGTCATATTAAGAGATACAGTCTATTCTTTACTGAAATCCTCGGTCATATACCGGCTCGTCAGAAACTAAGGGCTTTTCAAGAAATATTAGAAATCCCCAAAAAAATCAGGAAATCAATGGGAAGAATATTCGACCTTAGAAACTCCTTTGCACATATATTAACTTTCGCGTATAAGGATAAGAAAAGAATTCTGTATGCAGATGGATCTATTTTTGATATCAGGATATTCACTGAATATGTACATGACGCGGAGATGGTCAACGAATTTTTGATGAAAAAAATAGGCATATAACGGATGTGGGGTCAAATCTCGAATAGTGAATAGAAAATGGTCACCAGGGGTTGAAGTTTCTGGAATGATCCTTTGTTTGTGGAGAGAACTTATGGTTGTAGATTGGGAGTAGAGTAGAAACTGTAGAAGAGAGGAGTTTAATTATGCTTAGAATAGTACATTTGTCAGATATACATTTAGCGCAAGAAAACATTAAGGATTATGACAATTTTGTGATTAAAGCCCTCAAGAATGATTTGGAAAAATTCCATGCTGCTAAAAAAATTGATATGATTATTCTTTCTGGTGATTTAATCGATAAAGGCGGGATGAGTTTTGATGATATTAATAGTGCATATATCATATTCAAGAAAAAGGTTATAGATGCAATTAGTGAAAAAATGAAATTGTCATGTAATCAAATATTTATTATCCCAGGTAATCATGATATAGAAAGAAATGCCGACGATGAAATTGATGAAGCCGGTTTGTGTTCAGTTTTAAGTAATACTGTTAAGGTAAATAAAATGATTGAATCTGGGAATATCAAAGGAATTAAAAGAATTATGCCTTATAAAAAGTTTGAGGCCGAATTCTATAAGGAATTTAAAAGTATACATAAGCTGAGTAATTATCAATCATGTTTTAAAATGGAAATAGGTGGTTTGACAATCGGAATTACATGTTTTAATACTGCTTGGCGGTGTTATAACAGCAAAAAAGACAAAGGAAATATCATTTTGGGTGAGATGCAAATTACTGACGCCAGGGGAATTATTGACGACTGCGATTTGAAAATTGGTGTAGTCCATCACGCACCTGATTGGTTAGCTGCATTTGAAAGCAAGGATATCGCATCTCTAATAGACCGGGACTACGACATGTTATTTTGTGGGCATGTCCATGATGGATCTGCGTGGTCAAGAACAAATCTATATGGTACTCTTTTCGTATCCATTGCTCCCACTAATTGGTCATATGATATTCGAGAAAAAGAAAAATTATATAATAATGGATATGCAATAATAGATTATGACTTCATAAGTCGAAAAATCATTGTCTCCAATCGTCGATACTCCTTTAAGAAAGAATGCTACGACCCGAATACGGAATTAGGTAATGAGTGCGGTGTTTTCGAATGTACACTACCAAGTACTTCTGATATAGCAATCAGAAGTACAGAAATGCAATTGATGTCAAATATCAAGAATTCTTTTTTTGATGTGGTGAATGAGCATTTACTCACTTATGACACAGATACAAAAGCACCAAAAGATATAGATGGAATTTTTGTATTACCACGAATAGTAGAAAATATTAATTATGATGTGGAAGAAGAGAAAAAGGAGAATGTTTTTAACCTAGAGGACATGTATGGAAGTACTGATAATATCATCCTGTTTGGTGCAAAAGAATCAGGTAAGACTGTTTTATTGGATAAGATGCTAAAAGATCTTACCACTAATATCCAAACGTATCATATTTCTCCTGTGTTGTTTAATTTCAATGAAGTTGGAAATAGAAGATACGAAACGATAATCAGTTCTTTTTTAGGTATGAGTATACACGACGTAGGGAATTATTTGAACAACAATGAGGTTGTACTATTGATAGATAATTTATCGTTTGATGAGTTCGATAAATATAGACTTAAAAATCTGATAGTTCTTATTAATAATTATCCTAAAATCCGCATTCTGGCTACATGTAGGCAGGTAATACAAGGTAATATAATACCCTTAGAGATGTTGACATATGAGGCGTTTCATTCTTTTAGGATGTTTACTATAGAAAGTTTCAGGACAAAGCAAATTCGTGAATTGATACTCAAGTGGTTTTCAAATCAAAAAGATTTCGACATTGCGGACGAAGTTGAAAAACTGGTTAATTTTGTTCTCAGTTTAAACTTGCCACGTACGCCATTAGCAATTTCAATGCTGTTATGGATAATTGAACAACAGGAAAATTATAAACCAATTAACAATGCCACAATGTTGGAGAATTTTGTAGAACGGTTATTTAAGAAATTAGCCAAACATGAAATATACTCGTATGAATTTGATTATCGAAATAAGGAACGATTACTTACTGATATCGCTTTTGAAATGTATCGGAATGGAACGGAAAACTATAGATTGAAATATATAGATCTATATAGCTTCATTGATAATTACCTGAAATTAAGAAAATTTGAGTTTGAAGCGGACAAAGTTCTGAATCATTTTCTCGCAAAGGGTATATTAATTACAGAAAATGATGATACTGAAAAATATGTTAGGTTTCGATTTGCATGTTTTTTTCAATACTTTTTGACAAAAAAGATGGATTTTGATAAAGGATTCAAGGAATATGTTTTGAAAGAGCAGAATACACTGCAATTTATTAATGAAATAGATTACTATACAGGATTAAAAAGAGATCAATCAGATATTCTACGATTACTAGTAAATAGAATGACCAAAGAATATAGCCAATTGCTGGGTATAATTGATGAAGAGAAGGATACTTTTGATAGTATTTTCATGGGCGAAAGCACAATAATTGAATCCCTAGATGAAACATTTACCAAGACAATTAGTGATGACTGTAAGCCACCACAAGAGGAATTAGATAATATGACAGATGAATTGCTTGATGTATATAAACCGGGAAAAGAAATCAAAAGGAAAGAAGTGCAATTGAATCCTATGCAAAAATTAGGTAAGCTTTGGACCATCGCTGCCATGGTTCTTAAAAATACAGAAGAGATTGATACAAAAGATCTTAAGGTTAATTCCTACCGTAGCGTCTTGCGGTGTTCAATGGCTTTCGCTTTTATTTATAGGATGTGTTTAGGCAAATACTTAAAGGAACATGAGAGTGATACCCAATTTAATATTGATGATAATATTGATATCCTGAGAAGATTCTTACCATTAATTCATCAGTTAGGGTTATATACACTCATAGGTACTAGCAAGCTTAGTATGGTCGTTAGAGAAAAAATAAATGAAGATTCCAAGAGCAAACATATCTCAGATTTCGAGAGATTCATTTCTATTTTCCTGTATGCAGATATAAAGGGGAAAAGTTACGAAAAGTATGTGAAGAAATTTCTAAAAGATATACAGTGTTCATATATATATGATATGGTTTTATTTAAGATACTAACTTACTATTTCTTGCGTTCAAAAACAAAGGGATCTGATGCTCTTTATTTAGATTTGATTGCAGATTTAATTGTGCGTTCCAGGAAATTAAAGAAGGATAAAAAAGGAACAATAATTACGGAATATAAGAAAAGAAAAAGGAAAAGCAAGAAGGAATCAGGTACTGATATAGCAGAACTGTGAAACTTTCAAAGTTTTCAAAAACCAGGGATTAGGGTGTAGCATTGGAACAATTGGGGTCAAACCATAAAGGACCGTAGTGAGAAGAACAACTGGCATCACCTATGATAGAATTGCAGCTATGTAAAAAGAAGGTAAAATGAGTGTACGGTTTGTTCGTGTAGGGAATTGGAAATACAAGCAAAAGGAAGGATTTTATGGCAGCAAGACATAAGATTGGTAAAATAAAAAAAGTTCCTCTGAGAGAGCTATGGGAAAAAGAAGATAAGCATTTCACCGAATGGCTTAATCAATTATATGATGACACAAGATATTGAAAAAATTAAGTCATTTCTTGACTTAGGAAGAGATGTTGCTAGTTCTGGAATAGGTGCAGTTATTGGTTTCCTCATAGGCGACTTACCAGGAAGTACAGCTGGAGCTATTATTGCGCCATGTGCGAAAAAAGTTCTGGGTGATATTATAAATAGAGTTTTATCAACAAGAGAAAAACTACGAGTTGCTAACACTACGACATTTGCCATTGAAAAGATAATCCATAATCTTAAGTTAGGTATGAAACCAAGAGATGACGGATTTTTCAGTAGAAACGATATGGATCGATCTGATGCTGAGGAGATATTTGAAGGTGTGTTGCTTAAAGCTAAGAATGAGCATGAAGAAAAAAAGACAAAGATACTCGGAAATATTTTTGCCAATACCGCATTTACTGAAGGTTTTACTACAGGTGAAGCAAATCATCTGATTCAAATTACTGATAATCTAACGTACAGGAAAATGTGTATCCTGTCTGTTGTAGCAAGGAAAGATCGAATTGCAGATGTTAAATTACGAAAGGATTATTATCGTAGATCACGAGAAGTAACGTCGCATGCGACTATTTCAATTCTTCAAGAAATTTATGATATGTATAACATTGGTTTGATTGCTTCTAGAGAGGATAGAGATCAAAGACCTTACCCTGCTCTTATCGCTTGGTATGATATAACTCCAGATGCATTAGAATTGACTCTATTAGGTGGTAGATACTATAGGGTGATGGGACTGGATGAAATACCAGATCAGGATTTAGAGGAAATAGCAAAATATCTGAGATAGGATGTGGGGGTCAGACCATATCTGTGTAAACAAATGGGGTTAGATTATAAAAGAGAGTAGTGTGTAGGGGGCAATGCGTCCCGATGAAATAATAGATTTCACGGGATAAATAGTGAGAAGAACGACTGGGATCGCCTGTGAAAAATTGCACTTCGATGAACTCTGTACAGATTTCTTGACACGGATCGAATTTTGTATAGGCTTATTCTTGGAGAAGGTATGTTTGACTGCTTTTAGTGAGCTAGGTTAGACGTACCTTTATTGTTTTGGAGTAGAGAGGAGGTGCATATGGAATTGTTAACCTACGCATTTGATAGTTCGTGTACTTTTCCATTTAAACGATGCTTATTTAAATTTGATGGCAGAGAATTCGTTCTTATATCGGGCACAGAAGAATATTGCGAAGTCTTAACGATAATTATTGATAATTCTAAGGAAAGAGATAAGATTTTTAACACAATTCAAAAATTTCTATTTTGTTTTGGGTGGGCAAATGATTGTAAGTTCAATTATAGAGGTTACCTTGCTGAAGGAATTTCTAAATCTGTCAATTTGTTCAAAAGACGCAGAACGTTCTACATGAGACGCAATTATAGGAATTTCTTAGTTAGTTTTGACTTCACAATATCTCCAACAACATATGAGCAGCAAGTTGCCCTATCTTTATACAATGATGCGCAGTATTCAGCAAATCTATTTTATGAATTCGTATGCCTTTGGAAAATTTTGGAATTACCATATGCTAACAGGACTCTGAAAGCTAACGAATGGGTCAATGATATTATCAAGAAACGACCCAAAATACAGATTACAGATTATGTTGCAGATTTGATCTCTAAAGGTGAAAATGTTGGGAAATATTTTAGAGAAGAGTGCAGGAACGCAATTTTTCATATCACAAGAGAACCCACAGTAGTGTCGTTTAAGGCACGGGATTACAAACAGATAGGATATGCATGCGCTGGTATAGAACCTTTTGTTAGATATTTTATAAAGAAAGAACTACATCTACCAAAGCAATACGACGGTATTGAGGTATTAGAGAAAAAAGCAGTGACTACTGACACTGGACCAACATGGATCAATTATGAACTTTTTACAGAAAGGTGGTTAGGAAGAGCTGAGAGAAAACGGGAATTTGTTGATGATGGAGACAGATTCATTTCGTTATGGATAGCATTCAATGGTTGGATGAAAAGCAAGTTTGGTGAAACTCTGTTTGATAGATATTTGATAAATGAAGTTAAGGGAATGAAGGAATTCAACGGTGTATTTAGAGATTTAAAAAACAGTGACAGGAATTTCTTACAGACTCTGAAGAAGTTTGAGATCTGCACCGTTGCAGACATGAGATATGTTAACAATAACCGTAAAATACGGAAATACGATGGCTCTTTTGATTCGTTAATGGAAGCAATTTACCAAATAAGATGTAATCTATTCCATGGGAGAAAAGATACTGAAAAAGACAAAAAAGATAAAGAGCTTGTGAGTATTGCTTACAGCATCTTGCTACCTTTATTTAAAAAGTACCTTGACCAGTTTGGTCATAACTGATTTTACCAAATAGAACCGTAGTACACAGAAAATCCCATAATGCTCAGAATGGTGAAAATCCACGTATGGCTTGCATTTCCTGGATTTCGAACGTAGATTCGAAAGTTACGAAAAACAGTAGAATAGGATTTTGAGTCCGCCGCGCCTTAGGGACCAAAATTGGCCCAAGGATTCGCCAAATGGTGTAATTCCTCCAAATTCCACATGGTTTTCGAGATACCCAACGGACTGGTGAACCGCAGTGCAATTATCAGACCAAGCGGAGTGAGCATCCGCTGCGCCTAGAGCAACGGAGTTTATAATCGTTGTGTTACCTTGTGCTGTTATTTAATCTTGATTACTTTCTGAGTAATCACGCCGTCAATTTCAATAAAATAAATTCCTGGTTTTGTTTTATCAGGCATTACTACTCTCCCTGTGATGTCGAAGACTTTGCAGTTCAATCTTTCTGGCAGAAGTAGAGGACCACTTAACACTGTTGTATAAATAGTCTTTTTCTTGACGGTCGATTTTTCCTCTTGAATACCAAGATCTGGAGGAAGACTGATTACTATGAAATCACTACCAGTGCCACTGCCCCAGCTTCCTCCTGCAACATAGATATTACCATCAGTAGCATAGACAATGGAATTTGCTCTATCAAATAAGTTCCCGGGTCCATCATACCGGTATATCCAGTTGGTATCACCGGCAGTTGTAAGGCTGATCGTCGTGAAATAATAAAAAGTGCCACTGCCCCAGCTTCGTCCTGCGGCATAGATATTACCATCAGCACCATAAGCAAGGGAATTGGCTTCATCCCCATAATTTCCATCATACCGGTATGCCCAGTTTGTATCACCGTCAGTCGTGAGGCTGATCACCGTGAAATCACTACCAGTGCCACTGCCTACGCTTTGTCCTGCGGCATAGATGTTGCCATCGGCACCATAAACAAGGGAGTTGGCCTCATCACCAGCATTCCCCGGTCCATTATACCGGTATATCCAGTTTGTATCTCCTGCAGTTGTAAGACTGATCACCGCGAAATCACGAGAAGTACCACTACCAGTACTGTATCCTGCAGCATATATATTACCATCTGCACCATAGACAATTGCATGAGCTGCATCCCAATAATTTCCCGGTCCGTTATACCTGTATATCCAGTTTGTATCCCCTGCAGTTGTAAGACTGATCACTATGAAATCAGAAGCAGTGCCACTGCCTACGCTTTGTCCTGCGGCATAGATGTTGCCATCGGCACCATAAACA
>JAUWLY010000276.1 GCA_030613445.1 Candidatus Stahliibacteriota bacterium
CTGACGACATGTTCGTTTCTACGTATATCCCTCTTAATATGGGTGGTGTTCAATTTTTTGAAGCCGACAGTTATATGCGCGATAGTACATTCATGATAAAACAGCATGTTGATTCGTGTGCCACTGAACTACCCCAGAGAGATTCTACACTCGATTTCTGGTTTGCCAAGGATACAACCTGTACAGTTTATATTTATGACACATTCGCAGTACTATCGCATATGCATGCTGATTTGAAATACACGGCTTATTATGATTCTGTTCACGAGGTTGATCCTGTGACCTATGATACAACCTGGCGCATCGGTACAACAGTTATTGATTCCACAACATATTACAGTACTTTAGATGTAGTGGGCGATGGTAGAAGGCTTATATTCTTTGACCGTGATGATAATGGTGATTGGGAATTAAAACGTTTATCATATGGTACATACAGCTTTCCTGCACCCGGGACAGCGATACCAGACATTGATGAAATTGTACTGATACATAGCAATGGAGCAGAAGATACAATAATTGCTGCAAATTATGATACATTGTATACTGGACACTGTATGAATAGATTCAGAGGACTCGATTCCCTTTTAGAATTTGAAGATGGTGAAACCCTTAGTGTATTAATCACACTCGACCCATTTAGCAATCTTGCAGTAAGTGATTGTGAATTCTTTGCTTCTTGCGGAGGCGAGAGGGTGAATTTAGGAGTTACTTATAATGAATTTGTAATATCGGGTCAAGGTATTACAAATCTCTATTTCGAAGTCGTGGCTAATGATGCTTACTACTATGTGTTCCCAGAACAAGATTACAAGGCTCTTGTGTGGCTCATTCCGGTCAGGATAGGAGGTGTACAATGAAAAAGCTCTTATGCTTTATTTTTATAGGGGTATTCCTGTTCGCATCTGAATACGGAAAGATATCTGGTAGGGTAATAGATGTTGAAACAGGGGAGCCTCTGATTGGTGCCGATGTTATTGCCGAAGGGACTGAATTGGGTGCCGCAACGGACGAGAAGGGTGATTATACGATTCTTTTTGTGCCGGTTGGAACATACCAGGTTGTTGCGTCTTATATAAGTTATGACCCTTACACATATACGAATGTTATTGTCAATGCTGACCAGACCACGTTGCTCAATTTTCGTGTGCGTCCTACATTGATTGAGGTTAAGGGGGTTACTGCGGTTGCCGAACGTCCCATGGTGGTTATTTCGCAGACCCAGACGGGTCGTGCGGTAACGGCTTCAGAAGTAGAGCGGTTGCCCGTGACGACAATCAACCAGGTGATTACTCTTCAAGCCGGGGTTGTGCAGAGTGATCTGGGAACCCATATTCGCGGCGGCAGATCTACGGAGATAACCTATTATGTGGACGGTATTGCTACCAAGGTGCCCCATTTCAACACACAGTCTACAGCTATATCGCCCGCAGGAGTGCAAGAGATTACAGTTGTGAGTGGTGGTTTTGATGCTGAGTATGGAGATGCCCTTTCGGGTATTGTTAATATTATTACCAAAGAAGGTGGTACAAAGCATACTGGGAGTTTTCGTTATCTTGGTGATGCAATGTTCTCGAGTTTTGATGAATTAGCTTTTGGGTATAATATCTATAATTTATCGTTTGGTGGACCTTTGCCCGGAGCGTCCAGATTCCGCTATTTTGTTTCTGGTGAGTATATGAGGACTGATGCGTATCAACAAGCATTATACTTTATCCCCTCGCCCCGAGATGAACATCGGTCACAGGCGCGATTCTCGTATTTGTTTCCTAATGCAAAAGGTAAGGTTACAATATCAGCACATAATGAGCGTGTTCAGTATGTGCCCTATGGATGGGGTGACTGGACCAGTAGCCATCGTTATGATTTAAAGTACTTTGACCAGAGGCCAATGAACCGAATGAAAAACTGGATTGCCTCAGCCACATTCAATTATATGGCGACGGCAAAGACCCTTGCTTCATTAAAGCTCGGTGTTACTGATTATGAACGTGTTTACGGAAACCGGGATTATGTATGGGAAGAAGAGAACGATAGAAAGTGGTATGAAGATTACCGACTGTATGCAGAACATCTTATACCATATCTTTTTGATACCGAGTGGCTGGAAGCAAATGATATTACTTTCAGAAACATTCTTATTGACAGTCTGATACCGCGCCATGAGGAATATACCACGCGTGATGTTGCGGCATTACGTAACAGTCCATATGCACTTGAGGGAAGATTCTATACAACAGGTGATTACCGTTATTGGATGTATCTGCATAATAGGGATTATCAGGGCCGTTTTGACATTATCCATTCAGTTGGTAAGATCCATGAGTTTAAGACGGGTCTTGATTTTACCCAGTATAATATGCAAAATGCTAATAATAATCTTCCTTTTGATGCGAATCCTTTCTGGGAATATTATGATCGAACTCCGTATAAGATCGCTTATTATATTCAGGACAAGATGGATTTTGAGGGTCTTATTGCTCGTTTGGGTGTCAGGGTTGATTATTTTGATGCCAAGGCATATACCTTTGCCGAGCCGGAAAATTTCATGAACGACACGATTATTGAGTCAGAGCCGAATTATACGATTTCCCCGCGTCTTGGTTTTTCTTTACCGGTTACTGACCGTATGAAATTGCGGTTCAATTATGGTCATTATTTCCAGATTCCTGCGTTTGACGATATGTATACTACGAATGATACAGGTGTTATCAGATTCGCCATACTCCGTGGTAATACACAGGTTGGTAATATTAATCTTAAGCCGCAGAAGACCGTGATGTATGAACTTGGTATTGAAAACCAGCTTACTGATGTTTTTGCGGTTGGGTTTACTGCCTTTTTCAAGGATGTTTATGATTTGACCCAGCTTCGAGAAGTTCCGGCAATCCCTCTATCCTATTACATGTTCTTTAATGTTGATTATGGTAATATTAAGGGGTTTGAGTTGAATATCCAGAAACGGATGTCAGATATGTGGGCATTTGGTATTAATTACACGCTTCAGCTTGCCAAGGGTACAGCAGCTACTGCGTATGAGTGGTATTATGATCATTATCACTGGGACATTGATGTACCGGTCATTGATTACTGGCTCGACTTTGATGAGCGGCATACGCTTAATGCCAATTTTGATCTTGCGTTTCCCCAGGATTTCTTCTTTGTACTGCTCCAGGAATTCTCAAGCTCGTTTGTTTTTTCCTATCATTCAGGTCATCCATATACGCCTTTTGATCTCAGAGGAAACAGGCTTGGTGATGAGAATTCAGCGCGCATGACTGGTTATTGGAATGTCAACTGGAATTTCAGTCGTCAGGTAAGTATTGGTCCACTCAATATGACATTGAACGGTATGATTTTCAATCTCTTTGATACTGAGCAGGTAACAAATGTCTACAGGACGACTGGTGAGCCTGATGATCATGGTGACCCTGAGCCGGGTTTGAGTCAATTTGGTTATATTTCGATGACGAGTTCTCGTTATTCACCCCAGGCTGATTATGACCATGATGGTTTAATTACTCCGGTCGAGAAGAAACAGGATTATATGCTGGCAATAGAGGATTATTATCGTGATCCGAGAAATTGGAATAGACCATTTACCATGAGATTAGGTATAGGTATCGGGTTCTAATCTATAGGAGGATATAATGAAAAAGATAACATTTCTTATTCTGTTGACCATGGTTTTTGCTTTGGGCACAACTAAATATCCGGTGCAGTCGGGCCGTGCTTTTGAGATAAAAAGGCACAATGTTAATAATATTGAGATGTGCGTCTCTAACTTTGGTAAATTTGGCCAGGATGAAACCGGTAATAATGCTGGTATGTGGTGGCCTGTAAATAGTGGTGAGAACTACATTTATGGAGCAGGGTCCTGGTTTGGCACAATCGTTGACGGCGATACACTCGTGACGATCGGTTATGGTCCTAGTGGTGGTCAATCCGAGTATGTGCCAGGCATGGCAGGATGGGCAGTAAGCGACCCTGATGCGATAATATTTATGTATCCGACCGACTGGCCTCCAACTGCAGCTACATTGCCCATGGCACCACAAGAGATAAAATCACATCAGGATTCCTGGTGTGTGTACAATGATTTAGATGAACAGTATCATATGCCGGGTGATACCAAACCAATCGGGCTTGAGGTATACCAGGCTGTATATGCCTGGAACCTGAGTGCAACCGCAGACATTATCTTTGTACAGTACGAAATTAAGAATGTTAGTG
>JAUWLY010000045.1 GCA_030613445.1 Candidatus Stahliibacteriota bacterium
AACCCGC
Source organism: Candidatus Stahliibacteriota bacterium (assembly GCA_030613445.1). Classification (GTDB taxonomy): domain Bacteria; phylum Hydrothermota; class Tepidihabitantia; order SM23-42; family SM23-42; genus JAUVZL01. The sequence continues at coordinate 8 of JAUWLY010000045.1, forward strand.
GGGCCGAACTTTGGGGCCGAAGTACCCGCCGTTTGCATTTTTTTAAGGGCACCACCCGGGTTTAGCACGGGGTGCGTGCCTTGTAAACAGTCGCCATGCCACCGCTCCCGATCTTGCCAATGATCTCGTATTCACGGATCCGTTCACCAGGTTCAGGCGTTAATGAGGGTAGGGTACTGTCATCATAGTACATGGGCAATTATAGCAAAATCAATAAACTTGTAAAGATAATATTAAATTGGTCGGCAATGTTAATTCTTATAAAAACAAAACGCTCCATTTTTCAGTACATAGTACCAAGGAAAACGCCCATGTTTTCTTGACATTGATGAGCAGATTACTATACTACAATAGAGGATTCTACCAGGCGCAAAATATCGTGTATTTTATGGGCTTTGCAGTATATGCATTCGCGTATCTGATCCAGAAAATTCGAAGTCGAAAATCAAACATAAACTGAGTACAAACATACTATCCTCGGTTCACTAAACTGTAACTGCACTAGGGGTTAAATCAAGAGGGTAGGTTTCCTGTTTGATGTTCGCGGAAGCTATCTCCCATCTTTATGTACGATAATATATTCTTTTGCCAGTTCACCAATGTCCCTGGCAATATCTTCAGAGAGGTGAACCTTTTTCAGATATTCCTCATTTGCATCATTACTATTCCTAAAAGTTGCCTCAATAATAGCAAGGTCTGCGTCTTTGACCAAATCATATAAGGGCGCACTGGATCCGGTATCACCGCTTATCGCAATGATTTCTCCCTTAAAGGTAACTCTATAACACAAGGCAGGCAGTTGATTTGTTATACCTGCTCCCTTGATACTGCCAAAATGAACCGCAGCATAGGCTTCGATATTCATCGCCGCAAGGTCCGCGCTTTGTCCCGGTTCCAGATCCGTCACCTTGATGTGAAACGGTAAAGTTGTCGAGTATTTCTGAAGGAAACAGTTGACCATACATTTCACTTCATCACAACCTTTTGGTACGAATATCTTGAGCATTTGTTCACGACCAATCATGCGCAAAAAACCAAGCAATGAGTAGAGACCCCCGATATGGTCAAAATGACCGTGGGTGAAAACCAGACCTTTTAATTGTTCCCATTTAAAATCGCAAGACTGCAAGTCACGCAGTACGCCATCGCCGGCATCAACCAGAATTGCATCCCTATCATGACTCACCATTATTTGCTGAGCCACACCTGCTTTCGAATACAGAATATTAACTGCTAAATACTTGCCACACCACGATTTCATTTTTACCGAATGATCGCTATTTTTTCTCGTCATTGGTTCCGATTATATCGTTCGCAAGCTCTCTCATACGGTTAATATCAGCACCGAATTTCTTACCGTAATCACGAAGAACATTCCCTTCAAGGATCAGCATTTTGACTTCTTTTTGCAGCGGCACAACAGAAAGATCCATGATATCCAACAAATATGTGAAGTACACATCTGCCTCTTTAGGCTTCAGTTTTTTGCTCTCAAGCTGCGCGCAAAGATCTAACGAAATATAGGCAATTTCTTTACCTGCTTTTTTGTACTCATTCTGTTTCAGGAGTTCGATCAATGACACCATCTTCTTTTCTACATGTCTCGGCCAGCGTCTGAGCATGCGACCGAGAGATTTGAAGAATACTCTAAAGTAACTAAACATATTCCAACTGAAGATAGTCTAGGTATAATTATCGACTTGTCAAGCTAAATATGAAAGCTTTTCCAAACCTATTGACAGGTTTCATATTTTTACTAGAATCTTAGGTTGATGAAGGAGGACTACAATGAACATGTGGCAGTGCACTGTCTGCAATTATGTGTATGAACCACAACTCGGCGACCCTGATAATGGCATCAAGGCGGGTACCTCTTTTGAGGATTTGCCAGATGAATGGATCTGTCCAATTTGCAGTGCGGCGAGTGATCTCTTCGCGCCCTATGTGAACGAAGAAGAAATGTAGTATTATCATAATCTGCACGAGGAATAAATGGATAAATTCACATTAATAATAGGTTTGGTCGGTACTATCTTACTTGTCGTCTCTATTGTTGTAATTATTACTGCTATTATTTATTTAGTAAAAAAGAAAACGACCTTTAAAAAATTCATATCTTCATTCATTGTCTTTCTAATATTATTTGCTTTTGCAACATCGTTCATTTACCTTTCGCTATTCCTCCAGACTTTTTCACGGTATACCAACGAACATCAACTGGGTTGGGTCTATGCAGAAAGAGACAGCGGGACAACAGAAGTAACTTTCTATAATGCAGTGAAAAATCAGCATCGCTGGTTCAATATATCCGGTGAGCAATGGATGATCGAAGGGTATTTCCTGAGATGGGGTCTTGCGTTAAGATGGTTAGGGGCGGGTTCTTATTATCGAGTAACAAGGTTCACCGGACGCTGGTCAGATCCTGAAAAGCAAATAACTTCAGTCTATCAAATACAGCCGGAAACAAAGTTGTGGAGATTTTTACTGAAGCATGGTAATAAGATACCGTTTATCGATGCCGCTTATGGCATTGCGGCATTCCAGTACCCGAATAAAGATACTGTCGATATCTACATCAATGATACAGGATTTATTTTAAGAATCCGTTAACCTTAATCCGCCACATAATCAAAAAGCCCCCGAATGGGGGCTTTTTGATTTGTTTATTTTTCTTCGCGCTCAACACGCTCAATCTGTGTGGCTTTTTCCCCTTTTGGGGAATCGGCAATTTCGAACTTAACTCTCTCGCCTTCTCTAAGAGTCCGATACCCATCACCCGCAATATCAGCATAGTGAGCAAAAACATCACCTGACCCGTCTTCTTTCTCAATGAAACCGTATCCTTTCTTACCGTCAAACCACTTCACATTTCCGTAGGTTGGCATTTATTTCTCCTTCCAAGCTTTACTCATTTTGTTGAACAAGGATATGTAAATTGCACATCCTCCAACTTACGGTATAGCTTAATTATATTTTAACCGAAATTAAAACTCTGTCAAGGGGTTTTTTCTCAAAACTGTGGACGCTGGTTTACTTGATCACAACAACTTTTTTAGAGAGCACCTCATTATTATAATCGTAAACGACAAAATATATACCAGGATTGAGTCCACTGAACGACCCACAGCCTGAGGTAATGAGTTGTCCGTTTGTGTTATAAAGTCTAACCTCATGTGATACGCTGAGCATAAAAGAACCACGATTCGGGTTAGGCACGATTTCCAGCTGGCCTATATCGACAACCCCACGATGTTCGGTGATACCGACATTATTGACGGTTACGAGCATGCTGTCTTTTGACGAGTTTCCAGCCGCGTCATGGGCGGTAATAACGACCCAATAATCGCCATCCGGAAAATCAGTCGTGACCCAAGCATATGATGCATCGGATGCCTCAACTATACTATCGCCGTCAGTATTAGTGACAATGAAATAATAATCGCGATATTGGTAATCACCGCGCGTATTGCAGACGCCATCATCCTTATATATCACCCCGACATTACTTGTATATTCTAAAACACCGAAAAAGATGAATGAAAGGGTCACTGGTAGATTCTGAGCACCATGGATTTCATACTCAATTTTGTATGGAATCAGTCGTTCCCAGACCGGATAGGAAAGCGGCAAACCCGTGTCATCGTAGATCTTGGCAACGATGTCAACGCTGCCGTAAAGATCATTGGATGAAAGATAATTGCTCGTATTATTCTGACAAAAAGCGAATTTGTTCCCGGCATAAGCTTGTTCAAAAACTGGATCGGTCGTCTCGTCATACGGGGTGATAATCACCAGTGGATTCTGGATGAATGCCCAGTCACCGACTGGCCACACTGTACCGGCATCCTTGATTCGAGCAAAATGGATATGGTCAAACCCAGTTACTGGCCACTCAACAAGATAGCCGATCAATTCTCCCTCCACTACAGTATCACCAAGATCCTTATGATATTGGTATGGATCAATATGTGCGTACAACCAAGCTTCGACTGAATCAATCGTTTCATAATCTGCGATCGCAAGCCGCCAGTGCCATTCACCAGATGTGGTGAGCCACGCCTTCACAAATCCATCCTGAACCGCATAGACTGGTCGTCCAATCGTTATCCCCATAACATCAATCCCTGGATGCATATAAGGGAATCCACCATAATTCTGGTATTCACCCCAGTTATTACCAAGCGGTTGCAGGGAATCCATTGGAGCAAGCGGCCAACCAATTGCAATGAGGAATATGATTATCACTTTTTCTGCCCTGTTTCTGCCGGAAATTTAATGGACTCAATGGCGTTTGGCATTTCTACGATAACACATCTTCTGTCTTCTGAAATATCCAGGCGTCGAATATAAGGTGTTGATAGACGTCTTGTCGCAACTTCGATGCCGTCTTCATAGAAAAAGAGAGTGTCGTTTGAAACGGTTGCGATAAACCGTCCGCTTTGAAAACCAATAAATAAACGACAAGGTTTTAATTCATAGACAAGCTCACCGGCCCGGGAATAAACATTGAGCGCATTTCTGTCGGAAGCAAAGAAATGATGATTGTCCATTGAGAACCCAAACCCATTGGGGTAAACCAAGTCCTGGAGCGTCTTCACATTGCCCTGTTGATCGTAAAAAAAGAGCTGCCGATCACTCAAGGCAAAGACCGTACCGATATCATTGATATAAAATGTATGTGCCTCGGGTCCTTCTATGAAGTACAAGCTCATCTTGTGCTGGTACATTGTTATGCGCTGAACAAAACAATTGGTGCCGCCGGTATAATCGATTTGCGCGCTGAATACATCATTGTCAGAACTGATGTCTATGGAAAACAGATAGAAAAGACCGAGTAATATCTCAATCATAATAATTAATCATAAACGATTTACCGATGATGTCAAGGAGTGACGTCGAAAACCGTACTTTCTATTGTTCGCTTATCTCCTTGCCGGTCCAGCAATACGTACATAACCGTTTTGCGGGCAAATCAGTTGCAGAAAGCATATCCTCTAATCTCTGATACCGTAACGAGGTCACATTCAGATTTTTTTCCATGAGCCTGAGCATTTTCTTATATGGTTTTGAATCAGGATCAAGATACGATTCAATATTTTTTATGTGCTTACCAAACATACGCTTTAAGATTCTTCGGGCAAACAACTCATCCAACCGCCTCGTTGAATAAAGGTATTTGCATGGATACATGAGTGCTGGACAGGCAGGTCTCACGTGGATCTCTTTTGCTCCAGCATCCCACAACTTAACGAGCAAGAAGTTCTTCAGCTGCGTACCACGCACAATAGAATCTTCAGTTATTACCATACGCTGACCTCTAATCAGGGCATCGGCAGTGATCTGCTTCATAAGGGCCACCCTATCCCTTGTTTCTTGAGATGGCGGCACATAACTCCGCGCCCATCCCGGTGTGTATTTGAGCAAAGGGATACGCACGGGCACACCTGATTCATGGGCATAACCATGAGCGTATGCAGTACCAGAATCTGCAACACCAGCTACAAGGTCAACCTTCACCCTATCCCGGCGCGCGATTATCCTCCCTGAGCACTCCCTGAATTCCTCAACATTCTTACCCTCGTATTCTGACGCGGGGAACCCGGCATATACATAGAGAAACGTACACAACTGCATAATCTTACCCGGCTTTTTCAACTGTTTCACTTTGCCATCACTAATCAAAATGATCTCACCAGGACCCAGGAACTTCTTGGTCTTAAATCCAAGGTTCTTATATGAACAAGTCTCTGAAACGATTATCTTATCGCCTTTTCGCTCAGCCAACACTAGTGGACTCCGTCCATACCTATCACGGGCTGCATAAATGCCTTCTTTACCGAGCAGCAATAATGACAGCGAACCATCTATTCGGTCGTGCAGGTAGTCGATACCGCTGATAAGGGTTTCCCCTTTGTTGATGAGTTTTGCCGCCAGTTCGATTTGGTTGACCTTGCCATTGGGCATTTCAGAAAAAACAACACCTTCTTTAATCAATTGCCGGGCAAGCTTGTCCTGGTTGTCGATATAGCCAACGGCGCAGATGGCGTACTCGCCGAATTTGAGCCGCATTATCAAAGGTTGAGTATCGCGGTCGCTGATAACGCCGAGCCCGGCATACCCTTTCATTTCAGTGAAATCAATATCTTCGCTAAAACGCGATTTAAACTGGGCTCTGGCGATAGTATGAATCTTTTTCTGGAGTCTCTTACCATCATAGATTGCGATCCCACCATATGAAGTACCTAGATGCGAATGATAATCTGTAGCATAAAAGAGATCTTCTTTGCAGTCTTTCTTTGAAAAAAAAGCAACCATACCGCTCATTTGCAAAACCCCCTTCTTGATTTATTCATTATCTGGCAAATATACAATGACATCGGTTTATTACACTATATATAGAGCAAAGAAATATAATATACACTATATTATATATACGATTCTGGAATTGTCAAGCTCTTATTAGGCGGACATTAAAACAGATCCTGTTTCTTCGGAGTGATGATCGGTTTTATGCAATCTTCTGAATTGAACTTCGGTGAATTGACCATGCGGGTCACTTCATACGCTTTCATATCTTTTGCATTATAGGACTTAAGGAGCGGCATCAAGATGTTAGGATCCTCGATCTTGATATCCAGCCACATTGCTCTTTTATCTTTTTCAATGATCACTGGCATGCGGTTATGAATAAGCTTGACGAGAGCATTGGGCTCAGTTGTGATGATCGTACACGATACTATTTTCTGACCATCTGGGGCTTTCCATGTATCGTAAAGACCGGCAAAGCCGAATGGTTTATCTGAACAAAGATGAACATACATAGGAATTTTGATCTTTGTTTCCACGCGCCATTCATAAAATCCATCGGCGACAATCAAACAGCGCCGGGTCTTGAAAGATCGCGCAAAACTCCGTTTTTGAGCAAGGGTCTCTGATCGGGCATTGATCATTTTGTAACCGATCTTTTCATCTTTTGCCCAGAACGGAATCAATCCCCATCTTAATTTGATTAATTGTTTTTCGCCATTCTTCCCGACGATACCGGCAATATCCTGTCCCGGCGCGATATTATAACTCGGTTCAAAAGCCCATTGAATATCCCAGACCTCGAACTCTTCCTTGACTTCATCGATCGTGCATCTACGCACAAACCTTCCACACATAATACTCCTCCTGTGTTACATCAGCAGTAATCTAAACTTCTCAATAAATCATGAATGAATCACGGGAATGTTAGCTTGAGCACATATGCCTGCCATTGTTCCTTGAAGGCAAACATATCCTCTTCACCCAGAATTTGTTTTAGGGTTTCATAACCAGTGGGGTCCTTTTTTTGATTCTTGTAAAACTCTCGGTAAAATTCAATAAGCAACCCTTTTTCTTGAAGATAATAGCATAAATATCGTGACTGGCCATAATTAGTTCCTTTGTCCTTTGTGTAAAAATCATATGCATCCATATCAGTCAGGGTTTTGAATGAAGGCAGGCTCGACTGTTCAATGGCATCCTGTAAACCCTCGAGCCGCCAGTTGGTCAGACCGTGTATATGACCATCCTTTTCCTGGCACTGCTCATACAACGATGCTAGTCCTTCATCAAACCAGGGCGGACACTCGGGAAAATTTGAATGCATGAAGGGATGAACGATCTCATGTACGAGGGTACCGCCGCCCGTGTTTATATTCATTACCAGGGCATTTTCTGTTTCTGAGAAATACCCGAATGGAGTTGTCGGCTCGTCATCAAAGAGTTCTTTGGCATATTTGTAATAACTCTCTTCATTCTTGAATAACCAGATATCAATGATATTGTCAGGGTCCTTACTGAAATAATCTTGCTTGAGCATATCGACTGTCCACTTGATCGTTCTTTCTGAACGCTGTTTTACGATAGCGGTTGATTCATCACCAATGACTACAAAAGGTTTTTGAACGATGATGGTAAAACCGGTCGGCACTTTCTTTTTAAGCTTCTTCATGTGCTCTTCAAAATCCTCATCAGTGATCTTGAAAACTTCGGACTCCTCGGATATTTCCTCACGGTGTATGAATATGACCCGCGGTCTTTCATTACTATTTTCTACTGCACGACCGCAGTTGATTATCGAAAGAAATATGAATGCAAAAGCAACTAGCAATAAACTTGTTCTTTGAAGCATCATTCAATATAAAATACTTTTACCTGTACGTTGGTATATTCTTGACCGTATCTGGCGATCTCGTTGCTGTCGGCTCAGGACTTCACTCATCTTGATACTACTCTAATATAAATAATTGAATTGTCAAGATACTGAAACAGATGCTGTTATTGCTTCAGTCTCTTACCCGATACAGCTAGTTTTTCAGACGAGACCATGATCTCTATAATAGAAGGCTTTTTTGAACTCAATGCTCTTTTGAATACTCCATCGAGTTTGTGAGGATCTTCGACTCGGAAACCTTCGCCGCCGCAAGATTGCGCAAATTTGGAATAATCCGGGTTTGGGAAACTGACGCCGAACATCGGATACCCGTCTCTCGCTTGTTCTTTCTTGATATTTTTCAGTCGACCATCGTTAAAAACCACTGCCTTTATAGGTAGTTTCTCCCTGACCGCGGTAGTGAAATCCGCTGCAAGCATGGCAAATCCACCATCCCCAGATAAAGATACGACCTGACGGTCAGGATAATCAAGTTGCGCAGCGAGTGCAGCAGGTAGAGCAAAACCCATACTCGCAATATTAGCTGAAAGGAAAGTTCTTTGCCCTTCACACATGAACTTTTTGTAGAACCAGTAGGTGTGATCACCCACATCAATGCAAATGATAGCATCCTTTTTTATATTGCGTTTTAATGCCTGTATTACATAACCTGGATTTATTGGAATTGACGAATCCTGCGCTTCGAGAGATATCTCTTCAAAATGTTTTCTTTTCATCTTAGTGATATTCATCCAGAACTCGGCATCAGCTTCCTTTTCATGAACCAGTTCCAACAATTTTTCAAGAACGCTACCGGCATCACCGATAATCCCTGCATCTATATCAAAGGTTCTGCCGATTCGTGTCGCATCAATGTCAATCTGTATCATTTTTGTCTGCATGGGCACCAGATTGCCATGTCTGAACCCGGATCCAACAATGATAACGAGGTCCGCGGTTTGAATACTCAAAGCGGCATGGCGTGAACCTAAAGAACCGAGTACACCCAGACTGTGTTCATGCGTTTCATGGATCACACCCTTGGCACGTGATGTTGTAGCTATTGGTGCTTTTATTTTCTGCGCAAACTGAAGCAGTAATTCACCGCTATGACGTGCACCCCATCCGGCTATTATGACGATCTTTTTACTATCGTTGATCAAGTTGACCGCCTGTTTAATAGCCGATTGTTTCGGCTGCGATAATGCAGCAAAAAGCCGCTTCTTGGGTGCGAATATTTCCTGCTCGAGCTTTTCTGCAAGGATATCCGTGGGTGTACTGAGGGCAGCAACGCCAGGCGCTTTTAAAGCATATTTTGCAGCCATCATCACAAGTTTAACAGCTTGGTTAGGGCGTGCGATAGTCTCGGCAAAATCGCTAAAAGGATGGAATAATTCAAGCTGATCTATTTCCTGAAACGCCTCACTGCCCAGATAAACTTCAGCGACCTGACCGAGCAGTGCAATGACTGGACTGCGATCTTCTGCAGCATCTAATAACCCGGTTATTAGATTCGATGAACATGGTCCGGCAATTGATATACCAACACCGGGCCTGCCGGTCATCTTGCCATGAGCCGATGCCATGAACGCAGCTGTTTCTTCATGACGGGTCAGGATAAATTTTATACGGCCATCTTTTCTTAAGGCTTCAATGAGCGGCAGGTTCGAATCACCGGGGATACCGTAGATATGTTTGATGCCCAACGCGACCAGTTGTTCGACGATCTTATCGGCAACATTGGTAACTGTGTTTTTTTCACTCTTGATGAAGCCTTCTGGGACAAAAGCTGATTTGGGAGCACCGCAATTCGGACACGTATACGAATCCGGTTGATCGGCAAATTTGACGCCTTCCTTTTCTTCATCATAAACCCAATTACAGACCGTACATCTAAACCTGGCCATATTGTTATTTTCTCAGTGTCTACTCAGTATATCACATACCTGATTGTTCTTTTTCTGAGCCCTTTGTGCAGTAGTAAAGATGTTTGAGTTCCATTTTACTGTATACCGGGCAGTTCTTGCATACGCAACCCTTTTCTTCGGTTATGCATTTGCTTTTGCCTATCGCAGGAAAGCAATAACCGCCCTTTTCGTCACACTCAACCCAGCTCGGGCAGCTATTGCATATACACATTGATAAAACCATCTTTTTCTTTTCTTCCATTTCTTCTGGTGTCATCATATCTCCTTATATATATATTAACAAATCTTTAGACAGATATCAACTCGCTGCGTTTATTTTTGAATATTTTTTCGACGATCAACAATGCACCTATCAAATAGCTTTTTTGCATGACGTTTAGCGGGTTATAACCACCTTCTTACGTGCGATTTGTTTACCTGTATCAAGTTCAATTATATAAACACCGGATGGTAATTTCTGTCCCTTATCATCGGTACCAGACCAGGAAAGAACAGTAGGCAGCATAGAATAGGCATTAGGCAGTAAAAGATCTTTAACCATTCTCCCCGTAACATCGTAGATTCTCATTGTAACTTGGTTCTTGGAGCTTGGAACTTGGAATTTGATATTTGTCAGTTTCGAGAATGGATTTGGGAAAACATCGAGTCTCAACGCGGCTTCATGCCGGACGATTTCATACTCTTTAATGCCCGTTGTATTGCTGAAAAGATAGTTGCCATTAGATGCATTCCAGTTGACAACTCCAAGGTCAGGATACTGGGTATAAGTATATGTTATTTTGATATTGTCAGAACCTGAAGGAGGTGCATTTGCTAAAGAAACCCATCCAGTCAATGGATCATAGATAAAATCAGTAAACTGCAGGATCGAATCATCAACCATGACCTGCTGGAGTTCCTGGATCGGATGGCGAGTGAGATTAAACAACTGGCGCGGGCCGTCACCGCTTTTATATTCATCGACCGCATTCAATGCATGGTTGCGCACATCGCCCCACATCACCGTCTCGCATACCAGGCCAGAACCACCACTCCACGACCAAGCCGGCGTCGTGTTGATTGTGCCATTAATGTTTTCGAATACGACAACGGGTTCCCACCAACCACCTGCAGCAAGGTCTAGCCAACCATCATTATTCGCATCACCCCACTCAACGCACGAACAGTAACTCGTTGATGTTAACATAACATATTCCGGTGGTGTTTGAAGTACGCCATTATCGTTCTTGTATACCTCAATCTGGCTCTCATCACCACCTAACTGACCATTACTCGCCACCGCGATATCTTTATAACCATCATTATTATAATCACCGACCGCTATCCTCAGGATCCAACCCGGTTCAGCGGTTGACCATGATGCTGTTTGTTCAAGCGTGCCACCAATATTAGTAAAAGCTGCAAGCTTGTGCCGGTAGCCAACGACCAGATCCAGATAACCATCATTGTCCAGATCCACCCAGCGGCACGCATCGCCTGGTGACGAGTCAGTCGATGTCCAGTAAGGCGTAGTTTCCATGATTCCGCTGTTATTTCTATATATCCTGGTCGGCGATTCAAGCCCTGAATAAGCATCACCAGCAGCAACTGCAAGGTCAAGGTCACCATCGAGATCCACATCACCAAATGCACAATCAAAAGAATTGTATTGATCAGCTGATGTCCACCAGGCATCCTGGTCTAAACCATTACCAGTGTTTCGGTAAATACTCGTAGGTCCCTGATTTGCTGCGCCGAATCCGAGATAAGCTACTGCCATATCAGGAACCCCATCATTATCAACGTCGCCAATATAGATATGCGAAAAATACCCGGCCTCATTAGAACGCCATGACGCGCTGGATTCCAAAATTCCGTTTTGGTTAACGTATATCGCATTTGTATTCATGGCCATATCATTACCATTCCCTGTACAGTAATCGATCCAGCCGTCCATGGTAATGTCATACAAAGCACCGCCGGTTGAGTAATCATTATCGTTTGAAGTCCAGGACGGTGCATTAGGCAGAGGAATGACCGCCATACAAAAGCTAGTACAAAACAATAAGATAAAAACACTGAGTTTCATCTTCACCTCACTTCTTTATTCGATAAAATACAAAAATTTCAAAACAACTGATCACTACCAGGATAACCGTTATTATCCACAGTATTGCATAACCAAAGGGTGAAACATGCAGGTTTCCGTTTAGCAACCAGAACCCCAGAACAAATGCAGCGCACAGATTGATCGCGATCGCACCACCCAGACCCAGACCAACTATACCAGCAGGTTTCCGATTGAATTCAACAATAAGAGCAACTGCTATTCCGATGAGAACTGCACCCAGTATTGTCGGGTAAAAAGCATGGTCGGCTACTGGCAAACCGATAAATTCAAATATGTCAGCAGGAAATACCACTAATAGCATACCAAGAAAAAAATTGACCAATGCATCGATTAAAAGTACGATTGAGTTCTTCATTATTATAAATCTACTTTAACGAATTTTTTTGCCATTGTCAAGTAAAGGGTATGTTCTATATTCTTGGTCTTTGATCTATCTTTTACACTGTCTTCATCTGTGCATTAAGTATTTTCAGACTGGTCTCAATGTGTTCAGGACGAATACCATAGTGCGTTACCATTCTAAATCGTAACGGTCCGGTCTGCAAGAATTTAATGCCCTTCTCAGTCATACATCTTTGGAGTTCTTCCGGTTTCATCGCGTCGTTAACCAGATCGAAGTATAGAATATTTGTCTGAACACGCACCAGGGCAATCGCCAAACCGGGGATCTGACTGATACCCTGAGCGAGTTGCTGAGCATTTTGGTGGTCTTCTTTCAAGCGATCGACCATCCGTTCAAGCGCGACTATACCAGGTGATGCGATA
>JAUWLY010000341.1 GCA_030613445.1 Candidatus Stahliibacteriota bacterium
TGACCATCCCATTGCCCAACAAGCGGTATTCAGAAAACCCATGATAAGATAACCGATGAACGTATAGGCAATCATATCGCGAACTCCGGTCAAACTCCTTAAGTGCTCAGAAAAACGACCACCCAAGATTGCAATACCATAGAGGAAATATGGCAGTAGATAAATAAATGGTCCGATAAACTGGCGAAAAAAATCTGGTTTGTACTTCCACTCAATCCGCCACTCTTTTATATTTTCGGCATTGATCGCTCTGAGATAATGGATTACTCTACTCATCTGATTCCCTGATATCCTTGTCCCCTTGTCCCCTTGTCTGTTTATCGTTGATGCCATCTGTGTCTAATATTCTGGGTCATTAGAATTTTGGTAATTGATTTTTGTTTGGAATTTGGTGCTTGGAACTTGGAATTTTCCATAGGTGTAATCTGTGTATTAGTAGTGTGCAAGCGTCCCCCTTGTCTTTGTCCTTTTTTCAACAAGCATGAATATCCAAATACCTAACGGTACGATCGCAGCATCTAAGCCAAGCAGCACCAGACTATTCTTTACAAAATCAAATTCAATACCCAGCAAGATACCGCGCAGCGCGACTAACGCATAGGTCAGGGGAATGAACACGCTCACTGCCCTCGTTATAGGATGAACTTCAACAGGATAACGAATCGGTGTAAAAAGAAAGAGGATGTACTCAAAAAGATGGAGAATACCCTGTGATTCTTTAATAAGTAGTGTAAGCGCCGCGGCAATAAATCCAACTCCATACAACCCAATCATGAGCAAAAGCAAGAAGAAAACAATCGGGACGATCCTGGTAACCGTAATGGTAAGGCCAAAAAAGATGACACATATTGATATTTGAACTGCAACGAAAAATGTAGACAGTATTGAGTTGTACAACGCCTTACCCACAAGAATGTAGAACGGTCGCACCGGCGACGAAAGTATGTGTTCGAGGGTACCATAAAACATCTCATTTCTCAATGCATTGCCCATGCTCCATACTGCAGTGAACATATAGGTGCTGAAGATCCCACCGATGAGGACGTAAGGAATGTATTCACCGGTTCCTGCGAGATTACTGAACGCAGTACTATGAAGACCGCCAATAAGTGCTTTACCCTGGAATATCAAAGGCACAACCCATAAGAGTGGTGAAATGATCCAGAACACAATCTCAATAGGATAAGCAAGCAGGATTTTGGCATCTTTCCTGATCTCTTCAATAATCACGCGCATGCTTATAACCGCAGATAACGCAGAAAAACCGCAAAATACGCAGAGGATTTATTATTAGAGGTCTCTGTGTGCATTCTGTGGCCTCTGCGAATAGTCGTCTTTCAAACTCGCACCAGTGAGATGAACAAATACATCTTCTAATGTTGGAGCAGTAACAATCACCGAAAGAACCTTAACCCTATCGCGGACTGTATCGATAACACGACTCAAAAGGTCTTCTGGATTCTCAGTGTTCATCCGAATATAGGTAAGACCATTTTGTTTGCCAATATTCAAACTTACAGATTCCCGAAAATGCTTAAAAACCTCATCATCGAGGTTTCCAAGACACTTAACTTCCAATACCTGTTCTTGCGGCATGCTTTGTTTTAACAAAACTGGTGTATCGAGTGCCTTTATTTTGCCATTATACATAAATGCCACACGTTCACACAATTCATCAGCTTCATCCATATAATGGGTTGTCAAAAGAATCGTCTTCCCCAATTTCGCGTGGAGTTCGTCTTTTATGAAACCACGAACAAATCTCGCAAAATATGGATCTAAACCAAGTGTCGGTTCATCAACCAACAGTATTGGAGGATCGTGAATTAAGGTACGCGCAATCGATAGTTTCTGTTTCATACCAGAGGATAGCCGCTCAACCCTTTCACGTGCTTTGTTCTTGAGGTCCATTAGCTCGGGTAAATAATCGATCCGTTCAGCGGTTTTTTTTCGAGGTACACCGTAAAGTGCTGCGAAATACTTGAGATTTTCAACTGGTGTCAGTTTCCAATACAGAGATCTCTCGCCACCAGTTAGCACACCAATCATCCGTCTCACGCCTAAAGGATCTTTTTTAATATCATGCCCACCCACTGTAGCAGTTCCTTTATCAGGTATGAGCAAAGTAGATATACATTTTATTAGCGTTGTCTTACCAGCCCCATTTGGACCAAGTAAACCAAAAATCTCACCTTCTTTGATTTCAAAACTGACCCCATCTACTGCTCTAATTTCATCCTTACGCTTTTTCTTAAATAGCTTTACAAGCTCCTTAATCACAATGTTTTTCTTCTCAGACATAGACATAATATTATCCAAATATTTAAAATATGCAAGTACTTTCAAAAAAAGAAGTTGCTCGTTTAGATCGTTTCGATCGTGTCACTAAAAGTCATTGAGTCATTAGTCATTAAGTCATTGAATTCTTCAGCGAAGCGTATCTCCAACCGCCATGCTTTGTGGTGGACATATCTTCAGAGTATCGTGTCTTAAGCATATGCATGCAAATATCCCCTGACAATGTAGATATTGACTTATACTAAAGCCATATGTATAATGAATAGTATGGTGTATCAAAAATTTGTGCTGACAATTATATTGATCGTTTTAGTTATTTTTGGTGGAACTGTCGGTTATCAGATTATTGAAGGATGGTCTGTCATCGAAGCTCTCTACATGACCATTATTACAATAACAACAGTGGGATTTAAAGAAGTCGGACAACTCTCAAACGCAGGTAGAATTTTTACTATTTTTTTGATATTAGGTGGAATTATCGTAATTACAAGCGGAATTAGTTTAATATTCTCCTCAATTATTGAGGGAACATTTGGCGAAATTATCAGGAGGCAAAGAATGGAGAAAAAGTTGGCAAAAATTAAAAATCATTTTATAATCTGTGGCTTCGGAGCAGTTGGTGAAGATGTAGTAAATGAATTTATCCGTGAAAATAAACCATTTGTTTT
>JAUWLY010000301.1 GCA_030613445.1 Candidatus Stahliibacteriota bacterium
AATCCCGGAACGAAAGAACATGCACAGGCACTTTCATTTTACTGAGAGGTGGTACTAACTCAGCAGGATCATAAGCTTCCGAACTGTGATGTAAAATGACTAAACCATAAAGCCATGGGAATCTATCTATTTCAAACATAACACGTCCTCGCGTTTGGTTTTCTACATACTGCATTTTATTCATTTTTATTGCTCTGACGGCACCGGAAATTTGACCCAAGGCTTTTTTCAGATATTTGGCAGCCCAGTCTAACGATTTGTTTTCTTTATCGTCTTTTAAAACACCAATTGCGCGTGCTTTGACTTCAATTATCAGTCCAACATCATCAAATAGCACCAGAACATCAGTAATCTGTTTGTTCTTTTCTCGGAGAACGAAATACGAAATTGGATGAGAAAACACCTTCAACCATAGATTGAACAGCATCCTCTGTTATATCGCCAATATTAAGTTTGAACTGCATCTTAAGTTAGATTAGAATACCTTTTTACCTTGTACAACTTTCATGCTACACCGTGGCCTCTTCAGCAATCGATTATAGTAAAGTAATCTATCTTGTCAACCCTTGACACCCCCTCGTTTCGCGCTACAATATTGCGGGACATGCGATATCATGTGGAGGAAGTACTGCGTCAGGCATTCGGCCACCTTGATATCAGAATTATAATCTACCAAACACTTCCTCAATGCGTTTCTTGAATGCAAGAGCAGCTTCTATCACGCCATAGAGGCATATTGTTGTTGAGATCAACGTTATTCTGATTAAAAAAGAAGGGAAATTGTCATAATAGAGTAACCACAGAAGGAGCATTATGGTAAACAAAAAGAAACCATAGAAAATTAAGTGCTGTGGAAGTAGCTCACCTTTTAAAAACCATCTGACTCTATTAGCTGTTAAAAGCAACGAAGCAAGTAGTATTGGTATTGTGATTATAAGAACAAATACTGCGGCAAGTCCTTGCGATATGGAGCTTAACAAATAATATATGTTCTGTGAACCACATTTTATCTGATTGTTGATTGGAAACATGAGAGGAAATACGAAAATATAAAACACCATAATAAATGTGTTGATTAAAAAAAATCGTGCATAAACCCATTTTCTTTTCTCCCAAATATTTCGACCACCAATTATTCCATAGAATAATCGTATAAATTTCTTTTTAAACGATATCCACAGCTTGTACATAACCGCCTCCTTATCACTTATCCGATTATACCTCCACCAATTGGGGTGTCAAGGCGTGAACGTGTGACATATTTGTCACACGTTTTTGTCTTGAAAAAGTAATACGAGTGCTTAAATATGATGCTACTTATAGTCTCATTGAAAAAATTAATGTATGGGGTCAAATCTTCACATTATACATTGATATTAGGGAGAAGATATGAATTAAAGTAATGTTAGGCAACATGTATAATGTAAAGAACTGACCCCAATTATTCCAAATAACATCAAAGTTCATTAATAATCCAAAAATAACCAAATAAAATGGGAAAAGAGATATTAAAAAAAGTAGCCTGTTCCCTTTGACACATTGACATACTTGAAATTTTGCCTATAATGAGGGTGAATTAGATGTGTGCTGGCTTGACAAAGCTTTTGCCGGGGTAGCTCAGGGGTAGAGCAGTGGTTTTGTAAACCTCAGGTCGGGGGTTCGAATCCCTTTCCCGGCTGACCAAGAGTCGTTTTTAGAAAGAAAAATAAATAGTTAGTATCATAAATAATCCGGGTAGGTACCCAAGCGGTCAAAGGGGGCAGACTGTAAATCTGCTGGCGTAAGCCTTCGAAGGTTCGAGTCCTTCCCTGCCCATAAAGGGGGGAATACTTCCCCCCTTTTATCCACTCAGAATTCTATACAGAGCCTAATTCTGAGCGGATACCTTGGAACCCCCCTTACTACCGCACAGAACAAACGCGATGCGTAGTGTTTATGTCGTGTTCGATACCTTGCTCAAACGGCTCTTCCTGGGGTACTTTTTTTTGGACATTAAGGAATGGAATACTTCCCCCTTTACTACCGCATAGAGCAAAGGGCAAAGGGCAAAGAGCGAAGGGCGTAAGGCGATTGCCAAGAACCAAGAGCCAAATCCCAAGCTCCAAATAACTTAGTTACCTAATAACTTATCAAAGGTTTATCCTTTGATTCTCCCAATGAGTTCTGCGAGTTTTTTGGTGAGGTTTTGGCGTGTATATTGTTTATACGGGGTTGTGCCTTTGACAGCATGCCCTTTTTTGAATTCATTATACGATTCAATGATTTTTTCTTTTATACCTTGAATATCATTATACTCATAAATCCATCCTGGGTAACCTTTGTCAAATGCTTTTTCAAGCAGATGTATGCCCTTGGATTTACCGCAAACGATTATCGGCAACCCAGATGCAAGGTATTCATTCTGACGAGAGGGAAAGAAGTATTTGCTGCCCGTAGTGATCATGATGCCAAGATGTGAAGAAGAGAACTCTTTAATCGCTTGAGTATAGGGGAGATGCCCAAATGTTGTTGCGAACGGCAACTTGGTTATTTCGCGCAGATATTTGTCTTCGATGTGACCAATAAATTTGAGTTTTATGACCTGGCTATTGATTCTCTTTTCGGTAATAAGTTGTTTGACTGCTTTTAGAAGATTCATGGGGTCTCTTTCTTCACGGATCGTGCCGAGATATGATAAAGTAAATGTTCGGGGTTTTTCAGAGATAATGAAATCGTCAGGATCATAACCATTTGGAATGACGTAGATCTTCTTTTGAGCGCGTGGATATTTGGCAATCAATGTCTCTTTGATATTGTCGTCCACGGCTATTACCAAGGATGCAAAATGTACTATTTTTTCTTCCCAGTAAGAAACATATACTTCTTTCATTTTCCCTTGATACGGAAGAAAAGGAAATTCTAGCCAGGCATCGCGAAAATCCACAATGAGAGGTTTCGCCGCGGCTTCAGCAAGATAATAGCCAACAATAAAGGCGCTGAACGGTGGCGCAGTGACAAAGACATAGTCGAAATCGATCTTGCGCGCTGTATCAAAGGCAAATGGAAGCCAGAGAATTTTATGATCAGGAAAGTTCATCACTTGCTTCAATGGTGTCTGCCATGGTTTCGGTCGATATACCCGCATACCCAGTAGGTAAAGAAGGCGTGCTGGGTCCAGGGATTCAGTTCTTATTATTTTCGCATTTTCGACTTGTTTGCCGAGTTCTTTATCTATGCTGTGATAGGCGATATCTTTTCTCGTTAGGATAATCGGCTCAAAACCAAGATCAGGCAAGTACTTTGTAAATTTGACCGGTCTCAAAGATCCTGGACCACCCAGCGGTGGCCAATAATAACTAATGAGGAGTAATTTTTTCATGATGAGATTACTTTATTTGCTGGATTCCCTGGTTAAACCAGGGAATGACCCACGGGCGGGGGACGGTGCAAGACTCTGTGTCATAAGTACTGGTTGAACCAGGGAATGACCCCGATATAATAGCTTTGCCATTATACGGGGCAGGCTCCATTGTGCGAGAGCAGGCATTTAACATTCTGAGTTATCGGGGTCAGATCCCCCTTATGATAAGATGAGGATGTTCTCCCGTGCACAGCACACGGGATGCTCATTGCTGCAATCACACTAAAACTGTGAGCAACATTGGCATCGACTCGCTGCGCTCGCTCGAACAGTATGTGAGTTGGGGGACAGTTCTCGACTCCGCTGCGCTCGCTCGAACAGTATGTGAGTTGGGGGACAGTTCTCGACTCACTGCGCTCGCTCGAACAGTATGTGAGTTGGGGGACAGTTCTCGAC
>JAUWLY010000355.1 GCA_030613445.1 Candidatus Stahliibacteriota bacterium
TGATCCAACTCGATGTCAAGAGGTTCATTAGGATCGGCACATGTGGTGGTATAGGAGAACACATAAGACCATTGGACATCATTGCCGCAGTGGCTGCTTCGCCATTTGACGGGACAACTCAGACTTATTTGAAACACGAACCACATGCACCGTATGCGACTTTCGAAATATTGAAAGTTGCATACGATATTTCGAAGGTTCAGGACATTAAGATTTGTTATACTGGTGTGGCAAGTGTTGATGTGTTCTATAACCCCTTTCCTGATTATGTCGATAGTCTCAGGGGAAAGGGCATCGTTGCGGTGGAGATGGAAACAAGTTTGATATATTATTTGGCTAATCGAAGCAATAGAGAAGCAGCTTCTTTTTTGCTTGTTTCGGATATAGTTGGTGGAGATGAACACTTTACCAAGTATGTTACTGAGCAAAAATTAGCTGAAGGCATGGATAAGTTGATCAATTTTGTGCTTGAGGTTTTCAGCAATCTGTAATATCGTTGAAGAGGAGTAATATGGAGAAATGGCGTTGCTCAATCTGCGGTTATGTTTATGAGGCAAAACTCGGTGATACTGAGTCTGGGATAGAACCAGGTCGGTCCTTTTCTGCATTACCTGAATACTGGGGATGCCCGGACTGTGGTGCATCAAAAGAATACTTTGAATGCGTGGAGGGTAACAATATTTGACCAGGATGATGGTAGCCGACTATCTTAATAAAAACAAAATACTGTTCGACCTGGATGCGGTAAACTACAAACAGGCGATAAAACAGATGCTCGACATTAGTGGAGTCGAAACATCTGAAGCGATTGAGCGGATCATGGAACGAGAAGCAACAATGTCAACTGCCCTGGGCAACGGGGTTGCCTTACCACGGGTTATTCTTGAGAGCATAACAAAAACCGAAATCATCATTGCGATAATTCCAAAAGGTCTAAAGTTTGAATGTCTTGATTTATTGTCGATCAAAATAGTAATTCTTCATCTTTTTTCGAAGCACGATGATCATGCTTCCATACTGGCGCGGACTCTGAGATTGATGAATGACGATAATCTTAAGAACGAAATCATAAACTGCCGAACTGGTGATGATGTATTGGAAGTTATCAGGGAATGGGAAGATGAGGAATGAAAAAAGGCACCAAGATTCTTCTTCTGATATTCTGGATTCTAGTCATATTCATACTCACCGGATATCCAAAGCTGAAGGTTCCAACTATAGAATATATTGGACTCGATAAGTTGTTCCATTTTATCATGTTTTTCATTTTGGGTATTTTAGAATATAGATTATTGAAGACTCACCTCTTTTTCGCAATCGGTAGCAGCGTGGTTTTACTTGCCGAATTTCAACAGATTTTGATACCAGGACGTGAGTTTGAGATGCTCGATATTTGCTTTGGTCTATTAGGTCTTTTCGTTTCATATATGGTTTTCCACGGTAGGAGAATGATTAGAAATGTTATATCAAAAACCTAAAGGTACAAGAGACACTTTTGGCAAAGAACTGAAGAGGATTGAAACAGTATGCAGAACAGCCCGCAGTTTCTTTGAAAAAAATGGTTATCAAGAGATACAAACTCCGACCTTTGAATATGCCGATCTCTTCATACGTTCGATCGGTGAACACACTGATATCGTTGAAAAGGAGAATTATACATTCATGGTTGGTAAAAGAGTCTATATGCTTAAACCTGAAGGAACCGCTCCAGTCCTGCGAGCAATTATCGAAAACAAGATACCATTACCATGTCGTTTACTATACATAGAGCCGATGTA
Organism: Candidatus Stahliibacteriota bacterium; assembly: GCA_030613445.1. Taxonomy (GTDB): domain Bacteria; phylum Hydrothermota; class Tepidihabitantia; order SM23-42; family SM23-42; genus JAUVZL01. Next base: position 1,779 of record JAUWLY010000355.1, read on the forward strand.
TCGAAAAGAACGACCCCAGAAAGGGAGGTATCGTGAGTTCCTCCAGATAGGTATCGAACTTGTCGGCGAAGGTGAGCCTATGTACGATGCTGAAATAATTGAGCAGGGGAAGAGATTTCTGGGATCAATCGGGGCTGACGGTTTCACTATTGAAGTTAACTCGATCGGCTGCCCAGACTGCCGTTCTCTCTACAAAGAGGCCCTGAAAGATTTCCTCAAACCCAAAGCAAATGAACTCTGCCCAAATTGCATAGTAAGGGTAGATAAAAATTTCTTGCGTATCTTTGACTGCAAAGAAGAGAAATGTCAGAAAATCTACGATGCCGCGCCGAAGATCACGGAAAATCTTTGCGATGATTGCGCCCAGCACTATGCAACCGTCAAAGACTTTCTTGGCAAATTTGGTATAAAGTACACTGAAAACAAAAAGCTCGTGCGCGGGCTTGATTACTACACCCGTACCGTATTTGAGTTTAAACACCATCTTCTTGGTGCACAGAATACAATACTCGCAGGTGGTCGGTACGATCTCCTTATGAAAGAACTCGGTGGTGAGGATGCACCGGCGCTAGGATGGGCAATGGGTGTTGATAGAATGCTAATTACTTTGCCTGCAGAGCATCCGCGTGTTGAAGAAAGAAGAAAATTTTTCGTCGCTACAATAGGGGAGGGGTTGATAACTGAAACCACAAAACTGAGAAACATCTTACAGAAAAACAATCACGTTTGTATTATGGGGAACGCCAAAGACTCGATC
>JAUWLY010000307.1 GCA_030613445.1 Candidatus Stahliibacteriota bacterium
AAGCCGAGGTCGGCAAAACGTATACTGGTAAAGTTAAAAGAATAATGGATTTTGGGGCTTTCGTGGAGATCCTCCCAGGTAAAGAAGGACTCGTACATATCTCCAAGCTTTCGAAGCAGCGTGTGAACAAGGTCCGCGATGTTGTCAGCATTGGTGATAAAATTATCGTCAAGGTACTCAAAATCGATGAACAAGGGAGGATAGATCTCATCCGCAAGGAATAGAATAACCCGCCAGAAAATCTCTCCTTCAATATCACTCGTTACTGAACAACTCCCTAAATATTATTCGTTCTCATTGGGATTTTTCATTAACTGTGGCTCACGCGACGAATCTCTGATCGATAATGGAATCTCGCATCTTATCGAACACATGCTTTTCAAAGGGACATCAAACAAATCATCGCTCGACATCGTCAAGTTTATTGAAGGGCTTGGCGGCGCGTTTGAAGCCTATACAACAAAAGAGAATTTGGTCATCATAACTAAATTTCTGTCAGAACACGTTACCGATGTCTTCAACCTCATTGCTGAACTGCTATTAGAATCCAAAATCGTCCAGAAGGAACTGGTTAAAGAGAAATCTGTAATCCTTGAAGAAATAAAATCAAGTAATGAAGACCCCGGCGAGTATGTCTTTGACCTATTGTTTAAAGCCCTTTTCCCAAATCATGCGATAGGACGTGCGATTGCCGGAACTAAAAAATCAGTCAAGCGAATCGATATAAAGAAAACAAGAAAACACTACCGTAGGTTACTGACCAAGGATATCGTAATTGCAATCAGCGGCAACTTCGATCAAAAGAAAATCCAGCAACTAGCGGCTGACAAATTCGGACAGCTACGGGCAGTTAAAACAAAGCGACGAAAACCAAGAAGTCAGTGTGGTTCGATTATCGTCCAGCGCAGAAAAGATATTTCCCAGGTGCATGTTGCTTTCGGTCTGTCTGGAGTTGCCTTCACATCGCCCTTGAGATATCGATTCTCGATAATGAATACTGCCTTTGGTGGCAGCATGTCATCTCGCTTGTTTCAGGGATTACGTGAGAAAAAGGGTCTTGTTTACAATGTACAATCGTTTCTCGACTTCTACAGTGACAGTGGTTTATCCGGGTTCTATTTCGTCTGTGACAAAGCGAATCTTAAGGGCGTCGCCAAACAACTGAAGGCGATTTTCATCGACCTCCAGAAAAATGGTTTTCATAAAGATGAGATCGAACTTGCCAAAACATACCTATCAGGTAATTTGCTACTGAGCCTGGAAAGCTCGACAAATCGCATGCTTCGATTGGGCAGGGAAATGTTGAACTTCAAAAAAACCACTTCGGTAGATGATGTCATCAAAACGATTCGTGCGATCAATGAACAGCATATAAATGACCTCATTGCTCAGTACTTGAACCCGAAAAACTTCACGATCGCAGCAGTTGGTCCCATAACAAAGAAAGAAATAAACGACATCTTCCGGACCTAATAACCTGGGAAAAGATGAAGTTAAGAAGCTGAGAAGTTCAGAAGTTCTGGACCTCCTAACCTCAAAACTTCAAAATACAACGGGCTCCCTGTTAAATAACGTAACAGAAATGCCCATGCTTCTTCCAGAAGTTTATTTAACGGGATTGACCCCGTTAGAAATACCTGTATCTGTAGCAGAGAAAGATCTTTAAAAAGGGGAGAGGGTGTATTAGTAAGGAAAACACAAAATAGTTCTCATATCCTCCACGATATGTATGTTCTCGACTACGCTCGAACCGTAATTATTTTATTCTTCGAGCGAGCCTGTCCCGAGTTTATCGAGAGGCAGAGCGAGTCGAGAAGTTATCATAGAAAAAAATCTTAGATCTGAAATCTATCTTTGTATCTCTAACGGGGTTGACTAATATAATCACAGCAATATAATCAGATAATGACCGGGCACAAGATATTATTCATTTCTCTGATCCTTTCTTTATTTGCGATCATTACTTTTGTCTTGCCGACCCGGCGTCAGATTTTGCAGTACAATAAAATGACTTCGACCAGAATCCTCGACCGTAACAATACCATATTGCGCGAAGTACTCTCCAGTCAAGATGCCACAAGCCGGTACTGTACGCTCGATAAAATATCACCATGGTTAGTCAAAGCAACGATTATGAGCGAAGACAAGCGTTTCTTTTTGCACAAAGGGATTGACCCTTTTGCGATACTCAGATCTGTGGTCCAGAACCTCTTCCATGAACGTATTGTCTCTGGAGGCTCAACGATCAGCCAACAACTAGCCCGTAATCTAGTTAACTCCCCCTCACGAAATCTTGCATACAAACTCATCGAAGCCTTTGTTGCGCTTAACCTTGAGCTTAAACTCAGCAAGAAAGAAATTCTCGAGTTGTATTTCAATTATGCGCCCTACGGTAATCAAACCTATGGGGTTGAGGCAGCAGCCTATCTATATCTGAGGAAACCCGCCTGTGACCTCTCGATAAGCGAGGCGACATTTCTCGCCGGGATACCGCAAGCACCTTCATTTTACAATCCCTACCGGTATCCAGATCGGATAAAAAACCGCCAGGAAAAGATCCTAACCAGCCTCTTCAAATATGGTATCATTGATTCAAGTGAATGCCAGAGTGGACTAGAGCAACCAATTTTTCTGATACCTAAAGAGAGTAACTTTCTTGCACCTCATTTTTGTGAGCATGTACTCGTCTATCTCAACGAAAATAAACAACAAGATGTGAGCACTGTCAAGACGACCCTGGACATCCATTTGCAGAAAGAAATTGAATGCATTTTAAGGAACAACATCGATCGGTTGACCAACGCCAATGTTACCAATGCTGCCGCCATTGTTTTTGACAACCGAACCATGGAAGTATTAGCTTATATTGGCTCGGTCGATTTCTTCGATCCTCTCATTGAAGGTGAAGTAGACGGTGTGAGAGCATTGAGACAACCCGGTTCCGCACTGAAACCATTTACTTATGCCCTTGCCCTTGAAAACAACTGCACTGCTGCCACTTTGATCCCAGACGAACCAATCTTTGAAAATACCTTTGGCGGCGATTACATGCCGCGTAACTACGACGAGAAATACCACGGTATGGTGCGTCTGCGAACTGCCCTGGCTTGTTCCTATAATATACCTGCAGTCAGGCTATGCAGTGATTTGGGTCCGGAAATGCTCCTTGACCGATGCCTCCAGCTTGGTTTTAAAAGCCTTAATAAATCAGCGTTCTACTATGGCTTAGGCTTAACCCTTGGCAATGGCGAAGTCACCCTTAAAGAAATAACCCGTGCTTACTCAGTCTTTGCCCACTATGGTCGCTTCCTGACCGAACAAGAACTGTTCAATATCGATACCACAGATATTGGTGTACGCCGTAAACCAATGAAAATATTCGAACCAGCAGTAGCTTATCTCATAATGGACATACTAAGCGACAATAATGCCCGCAGTCCCGCATTCGGTTTGTACAGTCCTTTGAACCTGCCATTTTTCTGCGCCGTGAAAACCGGAACATCGAAAGATTTCAAAGACAATTGGTGTATTGGCTTTACCGATAAATATCTCATTGGTATATGGGTCGGGAATTTCGATGGCAGCACCATGCACCATGTATCCGGC